>NZ_JBNPLS010000002.1:0-193757 GCF_050313595.1 Desulfovibrio sp. SGI.169
GGTCGTTACCGGTTTTTTGGGAGCGCTGACCACCTTTTCCGCATTTTCGGCGGAAGTGGCGGCCCTGATTCAGCAAGGGCGACTGCTCTGGGCCGGCGGCGCCGTGGCGCTGCATGTCTGCGGTTCTCTGGCGATGACCTTTCTGGGAATGGGAACATTCAGCCTGTTGCGCCACTGCTGGAACGCCTGGCCATAGGGCTGTCGCCTTGTCTTGCCCGCTTGGGCGCCAGATCGGCAACGCGCGTCAGGGGCAAAACCGCCCTCCTGTCTGAAAACAGGCAAACCGCGTGATCTTTCAAGTCAAGCTGGCTGCCGACCGCAGCATGTGAAAGGCTGCCGCGAAAAAAAGCGGGACGGCATTTCAGAGGAAAGCCTGTTCCGCGTTATGCGGATGAGCCTGCCGCGCCGCACGGTCGCTTTTAGGCTCAGAGCTCATTAAAAAGCGTTACGGGTTTTGCTTGTCGATAAGGGGGCGATTTTTTCGCTCGCCGTCCGAAGCGGAGCGAAGGGCGGGGGCTGTTGTCACGAATCCCAAAAAAACAGAAATTTCTTCGCTGACAAGAAAATGGCGATGTATGGAGGGAGCGCGCTCATGCGCATGACCGACAAAAATCGCCCAGCGACGCGGCCAGCGCGAAACCGGTCGCTTTTGACGGATAATCGCGGCGGAATACAAGCAGCAACGCCCCAATCAACAGCGTAGCGACAGGGACTGGCTCTAATGCCCGACCAGGGAGGGAATGCGCCACCAGTACCAGAGACTGACCAGGGTATTGTCCTGAGGCTGCCACTCGCCGCTGTGTTCAAAATGGTGAAGAATCTGTTGTTCGATGCCGCTCAGGGGGCGGTTCGGGGCCTGATGCTGTCTGAGCCGAAAGAAGATGGCAAGGCACTCAAAAAGGCTGAAACAGTCCTCATCACTGGCAATGCCCGCACACAAAAGCTTGACGAACTCCTGGTAAAAGGGATTTTCCTCAGGCACACATGCGTCAAAGTCCGCGGCATGATCCATGAGAAATTTCAGTCCCTGGCAGAACAGCATTTGGATCGGCTCCGTTGAGGCATGCGCCACGCGAGCCGAATATAATTTTTCCATGTCGTTCCGATATGTGGAAAGGGGCATAATTCCGCTCCTGTCGGCTAATTTCGTACGAGTATATGTAAACTTTTATAAAAATCCATATTTTTTATATGTCACACGATATACATAAAAAATCAAATAGTTAGTAACGTTCCGTTACCGGGGTGGCATGTCGGGGGGCGCGTCGCCGCTAATTCGGGGCGCGACGGGGTTGCAGATACTGCGGTTGAAAAAAGAGACGGTACCTTTTGACCGGGGAAAGATGCGCCGGCTTGGCCACCTGCCCTTCGATGGAGAGCGGCTTGTCGGAAAGGCCAAAGGGCTGGAGTTGAGTCGGCGAAGGGGCGGCGCGCGCAAAACCCTCTCCGGTGAGATAAATGACCGGCATGCTGCTCGCGGCGCTGCCCGCCATCAATCTTGTGCCCCCGCCTGAAGAGTGGCTTCCGCCGCTGTTTCGTGTCGCCGTAGCGTTGAGCAGACTGGGCATGCGCACATCGGTGCGCCGCAGCACTTCCAGAAAATCATTGCCCGTGCGCCCCACAAACGTCAGCAGAGAGGAGCCGTCGTCAGACACCAGCAGGCTGACGGGCACGGTGCCGCCGTGAATGCCCATGTACGCGGGGCGCGCCCCGGCGGGCATTGTCACCCAGCCGTCATCGGCGCCCATTCCGTCAAGCGAACCCGCCGCGCAGAAGGCCGGGCACAGCAGAACAAGCAGCCACAACACATGAATATGACATTTTTTCATGATGTCATATAAAATTGCAACCAGTCCCGCCAGGCGCGCTGGCGGCGTCTGGCGCAAACCTGGCTGATGGCAATGGATATGTTCGCAAACCATTTTCTGCGTGCGCTGCATGCTCTGAAAGCTTTTGTATGCAGCAGAAAGCTAGTGATTCGCATTAGCCTTGTCAAGTCGCCTGTGCGAGCTGATGCAAGCCTTCAGCGGGCGCGCCGCTGCCGCGCTTTCGGGGCGGGCGCGGCTGGGGCGGATTGCGGCCGCGTCGGCGGCGTCAGGTTCGGCGGGGGCGGGATTACCGGCAAATTGTTGCTGCCGCCCAAAAAGTGCAGAAAAAAGTCGCTCAGCGCGTCATCCATACGTTCATGGATGGCATTGCGTTCTTTCGGGCTGACGGAACGGCAGAGTTCGGGCAACTCAGCGGCCAGGGTTTCTGGACAGGGGGACATCAGCGCGCCGGTATCCGCCCCCGGCAGGCTGACGTAACGGGCTTTGCCGTTCATCAGGCGGGCGATGGCCCCGGCGTGCAGTCCGGTACGGTTCAGGGCGTCGCGCCCGGCGGCGACCAGCAGCAGCGGAGGATGAAAATAGCGGAACGAGGCATGGCTGAACAGCATGCCGAAACCGGGAGCCACAGCGGCAATCGCCTTGATGCGGGGGTCGGCCAGGCTTTTGGTCAGCGGCAGGCTTCGGCAGATGCCGTTCACCCTGTCGCGGGCCCAGCGGTTGCAATAGATATCCTGCTGTCCGGCCCTGGCGCAATAGTCCGGCCAGGAGGCGCAATCGGGCAGGGCCCCACCCAGCAGCAGCGCGGCTGCGCCGCCCGCGCCGAAGCCCAGCAGGCCGATGCGGTTTGCGTCAATGCTGGCGGCAAGTTCCGCCTCATTCAGCAAAAGGTCGATAACGCCCGAAAGTTCTCTGGTTCTGCTTTCCAGCTGCTTCCAGGTGAAAAGCAGGCTCATGTCGTTCATGCAGTCCTGAATATGGGTGGGCGCGGCTACCACAAAGCCGTAAGCGGCCAGCCTGGCGGCAATGTCGTGGTAGGAAAAACGCGTGCCCGGCGACGCGTGGGACAGCAGCAGAAGCGGAAAGCGCCCTTCCACCGCTTTGCCGTTACGCGCCGCCGTGATGGTCCAGGGCGCGTAATTGAGTTCACGCGGGGGGCGGATGCTGGGATACCAGATATTCACGTCCAGACGCAGGTTGGCGTCCGCCGACCATTGCCCCAGCGTGCGAAAGCCCACCTGATAGGGGTCGGTCGCCGCGGCGGCGCGTGGCGGGACAAAAAGCTGCAACAAAAACAGCAGGGCGAACGTGATAAAACGTATGGGCATAGGCGTTGTTGTGCCACAAGCCGGCTTGCGGTACAAGGGTCGGGCCGCAACGCGGCCGCCCGCCGTGAAAGCCGGCGCGCAAGGAGAAAGCCTGGATGGAAATGATCAGCTATTTTCTGGATTTTGTGCTGCACATCGACGTGCATCTGTTTGAACTGGTGGAGCAGTACGGGCTTTGGGTCTACGCCATTCTGTTCATTATCGTTTTTTGTGAAACCGGTCTGGTGGTCACCCCCTTTCTGCCGGGGGATTCCCTGCTTTTCGCTTCCGGCGTGGTGGCGGGCGCGGGGCTCATGGGCTACGGCGAAATCATGCTGACGCTGCTGGCCGCCGGCATTCTGGGCGACGCCGCCAACTACTGCATAGGGCGGCATGTGGGGCCAGCCATCTTCGCCCGTGAGAGTCGCTTCATCAAAAAGGAGCATCTGCTCAGGGCCCACCATTTTTACGAGCGTCATGGCGGCAAGGCCATTGTGCTGGCGCGCTTTGTGCCCGTGGTGCGCACCTTTGCGCCCTTTGTGGCCGGCATAGCCCTGATGTGCCCCACCACATTCTTTTTTTTCAATATCACGGGCTGCATCCTCTGGGTGGGCGGCCTCGTGTCCGCGGGCTTTTTTCTGGGCAATCTGGCCTGGGTGCGCGAAAATTTCAGCAGTATTGTCTATCTTATCATTCTTATTTCGGTGTTGCCGGTGTTCATTGAACTTCTTCGAAGCAAATGGAGCGGCGGAAAAAAGAACGGGCGGGCCTGAGAGGGCGGGGCGGCGGGTCAGCGCAGAACCGTCAGACGCCCGTGTTCCATGCGCGCCTCGCGGTTGATGCAGAGGGGGACATCCTCCCTGTGATGCGTGACAAAGACCAGATGCGCGCTCAGCCCTGCGTCTGCCGCCGGCGCGGCAAGGCGATCCAGCAGGGCCAGGTAGCGGGCGCGGCTTTCCGCGTCCAGGCCGGAGCAGGGTTCGTCCAGCAGCAGAATGTCAGGACGCCCCACCAGGGCGCGGGCCAGAAACAGACGGCGCAACTGCCCGCTGGAAAGCCGGCGGATGGATGTTTCCGCCACGCGGGCCGCGCCCCCTTCAGGAAAAAGCCCGGCCATGACCCGCCGGGCCTCATCCCGCTCCGCTGCCGTAACATCCCGGTACAGCCCTATGCTGTTGTCAAAGCCGGAGCAAACCAGCTCCAGGCCATTGAGCGTGAAACCGTAAAGAGCCTGCGACAGATCTGACACCAGCCGCACGCCCTTGCGCACATCGGCCAGCATTTCCACAGGGCCGTCCCGGCCCGGCAGCCAGCGGCGGACGCTTCCCCCGGCGGCCGCAAATTCGTCCCCGGCCAGCAGGCGCAGCAGGGTGGACTTGCCCGAACCGTTGGCCCCGGCAATATGCCAGTGCTCGCCTTCGTGCAGACTCCAGACGATATCGTGCAGAACTTTGCGGCGGTTGATGAAGACCGAGGCATGCTCCAGCGCAAGCAGCATGCGGCCCGCGGCGTTGCGCGCCGGCCGCCTGGCCCCGACGCGCGCGGGAGCGCCCGCCCCGGCGGCGCGGGCGGACGGGGCCTGGGGCGGCGCGTCCAGCAGGCGGCCTGCCCTGACATGGCGACGTTCCGCGCACCAGGGGGGCAGGCTGTCGTCACGGTGCGCGGTAAAAATCACGGTGCAGCGCTCGGCGTATTCCCCCAGCAGGTCAAAAAAGAGTTTTTTATGGGGCGCGTCCAGGCCGTCGGCGCATTCGTCCAGCAGGAGCAGCGCGGGCGCGTGCAGCAGCGCCCTGGCCAGCAGCAGCAAGCGCAACTGGCCCTGCGAAAGCGTGGGCACAGGGCGCGCCATCAGGTTCCGCGCCCGCAGACGACCGGCCAGGGCCTCCACGGCGTCTTCTCCCGCGCCGGGCCGCTTGCGGAGCGTGGGCGCGTCATTCAGGCCGGCGAGCAGCAGGTCGCGGCCCGTAATATCCCAGGCCTGACGCTGAAAATTCTCCTGCTGCGCCGGGGAAACCAGCGCGCTCATGGCCCGGCCGGCCAGGGGGGATTCCTCCGCCCCGTCCGGGGTATGCCAGTAAATATGCCCCTGAGCGGGCCAGAGTTCGCCGCGCAAGAGGCGCAGCAAGGTGGATTTGCCTGAGCCGTTGGGGCCCAGCAGGGCGCAGTGACGCCCGCGTTCCACCCGCCAGTTGATATGGTGCAGAACCGTTTCCTGACGGGAATCGCCGGGCAGAAACAGGCTGACGTCGTCTACCGTGATCAGGGGGGCGGGACGGACGAGCGGCTGGCTGCGCGAAGACATGCGGCGGCTCTTCTTTATTACAGGGGCAGGGCCGTCATGCGGCCCCTGTCGAAAAACACATATTCCCTGAAGCCAAAGGCCCTGGCGTAGGAGGCCAGCCGCGCGAAGCCGTACGCCACATCGTCGGTGGCGTGGGCGTCCGAGGCGAAGCTGACGGGCAAGCCCAGCTCGGCGGCCAGGGCCATGATCGGCGGGGCGGGGTAGATTTCGCGGCAGGCTTTGCGCAGCCCGGCCGAGGATACTTCCATCGCCATGCCCGCGTCGCGCAGGGCCGTGAGGCAACGGCGAATCCGCCCCCGGCTTTCCGGCCTGGCCAGCCAGATGTGAAACTGGTCCACAGAGAAGATTTTGATCAGATCCGGGTGGGCCGCAATATGGAACAGGCCGGAGCGGATCATGGCCTCCCAGGCTGTGAAATAGGCCGTATAGCGGCTTTCGCATTCCTCCTGGGAGGCGTCTTTCCAGGGCTCCGCGCCGTCGTCGAAGCCCCAGCGCCCGAGAAAATGCACACTGCCCAGCAGGTAGTCGAAATCATAGGCCCTGCAGGCGGCGCGGGTAAAGTCCTCCTGCCCGTCCAGCCAGTCCATCTCCATGCCGAAAAGCACCCGGCAGGGGCCGTGCGCCCCTTCGCGCGGCGCGGCCTTGAGGGCCAGCACCTCGCGGGCATAGTCCGGCAGATGGCGGCTGAGTTGCTCCCGGTATTCGTGCCGGTAGTCAAAGCCCCGCGGACGCGGCGAGTGCTCGGAAAAACCCAGCAGGCTCAAACCCTGGGCCAGAGCCGCGGCGTACATTGCCGCGGGCGTGTCGGCCCCGTGGGAGTATCTGGTATGGATGTGCAGATCGCTTGTTATCATGTTTGGCCGTCCAGAGTGCGGCATGCGGAAAAGGGTAATGACATGTGTGGGAGAGGAGGCGCGCTCCTCTCCCACACTCAGAGTCGTCGTGCCCGCCGGCGCGTTGTGCCGGGGCAGAAACGCGGCGTCAGGCAAGCAGCCTTTTGACGATTTCCTGACCGGCCTTGCGCCCCGCGCCCATGGCCAGAATGACCGTGGCCGCGCCGGTGACGATGTCGCCCCCGGCAAAGACGTTGGGTATGGAGGTTTCGCCTGTTTCCTCACTGGTCTGGATGTAGCCCCATTTATTCTGCTCCAGATCGGGCGTGGCGTCCAGCAGAATGGGGTTGGAGCGGGTGCCCAGGGCCACGATGGCCAGGTCTGTGGGCAGGTCGTACACTTCGCCCTCCACAGGCACGGGACGGCGGCGGCCTGAGGCGTCAGGCTCGCCCAGTTCCATTTTTTGCAGGGTTACGGATTGCAGGCGCATTTCGGCGTCGCCGTTGAAGTGCAGGGGCGCCGCCAGCATGGCGAATTTCACGCCCTCTTCCTCCGCGTGTTCGATTTCTTCACGGCGGGCGGGCATTTCAGCCTTGGTGCGGCGGTAGACGATGTAGACGTTGTCCGCGCCCATGCGCAGGGCCGTGCGCGCCGCGTCCATGGCCACGTTGCCCGCGCCGAACACCGTGACGTTTTTGCCGGGAAAGGCGGGGGTGTCCTGCTTGGGGAAGTCATAGGCGCGGCCCAGGTTCACGCGGGTCAGGTATTCGTTGGCCGAGAACACGCCCACCAGGTTTTCGCCGGGCACGCCCAGAAAAACCGGCAGGCCCGCGCCCACGCCGATGAATACGGCGTCGTATTCCTTGCGCAGTTCGGCCACATCCAGCGTGCGACCGCCCACATAGTTCATGTGAAAATCCACACCGGCCTGACGCAGGCCGTTGATTTCAGTGGCGACCACGCTCTTGGGCAGACGGAAGGCCGGAATGCCGTAAATCAGCACGCCGCCCGGCTCGTGCAGGGCCTCAAAAACGTCCACCTTGAGGCCCGCGGCGGCGCAGACGCCCGCGCAGGTCAGCGAAGAGGGGCCGGAACCGATGCAGGCCACCTTTTTGTCGCAGCGGGGCGCGGCGCAGGCATTGGAGCCCGTGATCTGCTCACAGACGGTGGAGGCGATATAGGCGTCAGCCACAAAACGTTCCAGCCGGCCGATGGCGATGGGCTGGCCCTTGGCCTTCAGAATGCATTTGCCCTCGCACTGGTTTTCCTGCGGACAGACGCGACCGCAAACGGCGGGCAGGCTGTTGGTGGATTTGATGATTCTGTAGGCCGCGTCCATATTGCCGTTGGCCACTTCGCCGATGAAGTCGCGGATGGGCACTTCCACCGGGCAGCCCGATACGCAGAGCGGCTTTTTGCACTGGAGGCAGCGCGAGGCTTCCTGGATGGCCATTTCTCTGGTGTAGCCCAGGGCCACTTCCTCAAAGTTGGAACGCCGCGCTTCGGCGGGCTGACAGGGCATCTCCACCCTGGGGGCCAGCGGTTTTTTGGCTTTTTTAGTTTCCATGAGCGCACCTGCTGTAGGAGTCGAAAGAGGTTCTTTCCTGATCGCGGTAGGCGGAGAGGCGGCGACGCAGTTCGGGGAAGTCCACTTCATGCCCGTCGAACTCCGGCCCGTCCACGCAGGCGAACTTGGTTTTGCCGCCCACGCTCACGCGACAGGCGCCGCACATGCCGATGCCGTCCACCATGATGGGGTTGAGACTCACCGTGGTCTTGACGCCGAAGGGGCGGGTGGTGTCGGCCACAGCCGCCATCATGGGCACGGGGCCCACGGCCACCACCTCGAAGACGGTCTTGTCCTTTTCCAGCCGGTCGCGCAGCAGATCCGTGACAAGGCCCTTGTGCCCGTAGCTGCCGTCGTCGGTGGAGATCAGCAGCTCGTCGGCAAAGGAGGAGAGCTCCTTTTCAAAAAGCAGCAAATCCTTGCTGCGCGCGCCGATAATGCCCACCACACGGTTGCCCGCGCGGGAGTGCCCCTTGGCGATGTGATGCATGGCGGCAATGCCCGTGCCGCCGCCCACACAGATCACGGAGCCCTTTTTTTCAATATGGGTGGGGTGTCCCAGAGGGCCGCAGACATCCAGAATGCTTTCGCCTTCCTTGAGTTCTTCCAGAAGGGCGGTGCTTTTGCCAAGCACCAGATAAACGATGGTAACGGTGCCGTTGGCCGCGTCGGCATCGGCGATGGTCAGGGGAATGCGCTCGCCCGTGGGGGTCATGCGCAACATGACAAAATGGCCCGGGCGCGCCTTTTGCGCGATGTGCGGCGCGTGCAGGACCAGTTTGCTGGTTTTGCCCGGTATCAGGCTTTCCTTGTGCAGAATGGGTGTCGGCATATGCTCTCCTGTGCTTCAATTGGCCTTTGGCGGCAGACTGGCGTTGCGTCCGCGGGCCGGGATGCGGCGGGCGCGACGCAAGGCGTCGCCCTGAAGGGCGACGCGCCGTCCGAGGCGGCGGAGCGAGTCGAGAACTCGCGCCTCCGGCGAAACAATTTGTGGTATCGTAGCCGCGAATGAGCAGTGTGGCAAGCTTGCCGGGCGGATAAACTCCTTGTTCCGCATGGCGCTGACGGACGCCAGGGCACGGTTTGGTTGCATATTCAGTCAAAAAGAAAATTTTTTGCCCGCCCCTAAAGAGCGTGCCCAACGGGCCGATAAGACAAGTGTTGAGTGGGGAAAGGGGAGAACGTAACGCAAACCACAAGGAGGCGGATCGGAACCCCGTTGCAGGGAAGCAGTGATCCATTCAGGGAGGAATGGACATGTCGCTCTTATTTACTGACGCATCCCTAACGGCGAAGACCGCGCAGGATGACGCCGATCCCGAGGTCAGACAGGATATGGCCCGGCTCACGCGTTATCTTGCCATTCTGGAAGACAACAAAAAGGCCAGCCGCTTTGTCCCGGACGATGCGGCCCTGGCCCTGGATATGGCCGGTTTCGTGCGCAACCGGCTGTGCGGCGGGCGCGCCGCGCCGGAGAGTTCTCTGGCGCGACTGGCTCTGGCCCTGGCGCAGACCTGCCCTGACGCGCCGGCGCAATAACGCGCCACACCCACGCCATGCCCGCGTCACGCGCCGGCGTGGCGGAACAGCCGCGCCGCGGCATATGCCGCCGGACGGCATAACCGGAACGCATCACCTTTCCGTGACATGAAAGGGGTTGAAGCGCTGATCCGCGTTCCAGCATATCTCCACTCAGAATGGGAGGGGCCGTGGGGGCTCCTCCTTTTTTTGCGCGCGTTTTTTTCGCATGGAGCCTGCCGCGCCGCCGCGGGCAGAGGAAACGCGACGCAGAAAAGGCGCATGGCAATCGCCCGGTTCAGAGTTCATGCCCGCCTTTGCGTCGACCGTGGCTGAAGTCCGCCGCGTACAGGCGCGAGGCCGCGCCTTTTTGCAGCTCGCCGGGCAGAATCAGAAATACGGTCTGACGGGTGATGCCGCGCTCTTTGACGCAGCGCGCCAGGTCTTCCAGCCTTGTCCAGTAAAGTCGCTGATCCGGCCAGCCCACCCGGCAGGCGCAGAGCACCGGCGTTTCCGGGGGCAGGCTGCGGGCCAGTTCGGCCTGAAGCAGGGGGGCAGACTGGGCGGAAAGATAGACGGCCAGCGAAGTCTGGTGCGCGGCCAGCGCGGCCAGATGTTCATGATCCGGCATCGGGGTGCGGCCTTCCAGCCGGCTGATTATCAGACTCTGCGTCACTTCCGGCACGGTAAAGGTCACGCCCGCCGCGGCGGCGGCCGCACAGCAGGCCGTGACGCCGGGGATCACCCGCCAGGGAATGCCGTCGCCATCCAGCAGTCGGGTCTGTTCACGCAGCGCCCCGTACAGCGAGGGGTCGCCCGTATGCACGCGGGCCACGTTTTTGCCCGCCAGAGCCGCGTCGCGCATCAGAGCATGGCACTGTTCCAGAGTCAGCGGGGCGGAATCCGCCACCCGCGCGTCCGGCCGCGCGCAGGCCACCACCTCGGGAGGAACCAGAGAACCGGCGTAAAGCACCAGCCCGGCGTCTTCAATGGCCTTGCGCCCCTTGATGGTCAGCAGTTCCGGGTCGCCCGGCCCGGCCCCCACAAAAGAAACCAGACCCGCGGCCGCGCGGAGCGGCCTTGTTTTCCTGTCGCGCATGGATGTTCCTTCAGAGTATTTTGCTTTTGAAATTTGCAATTTCAAAAGCGCCGCGCCATCTGCCGACAGCGGGAGCCGATCCGCTTCAGACGCCGCCGGGCGCGGGTTTTTGCGCGGCCAGCAGAAAAACCGGATTCAGGGCCGCCAGATGCAGATCGCCGGCCAGTTCGCGGGCCTCGGAAGCCTGAATCTGCATGATTTCCAGCGGCCAGCCCAGACCCTCCAGAAAATGGCGGCAAAGGCAGAGGCTTTCCAGCAGCACGCAACTGGCCGCCAGACGTCCGCCGGGCGGCAGGCGGTGGCAGACGTGCCCCAGGATGTCCTCGGCCTCTTCGCCGGACAATCCCCCGCCGATGAAGACCCGATGCGGATCAGGCAGAGAGGGCAGACATTCCGGCGCGTGCCCCAGGCAGACATCCAGAATGGCGACACCGAAGCGGCGGCGGTTTTCCTGAATGCTCATGGCGCGTCCGGCGCTGCGTTCCACAGCCACCACCCGGCCTTCATGGGCCAGCACAGCCGCTTCCAGAGCTACGGCCCCGGAGCCGGAGCCGATATCCCAGACCACATGGCGGGGCCCCACGCGCAGAAGCGACAGGGCGGCGGCGCGCACGGGCTTTTTGGTGATCAGCCCGTCCTCCACGGCCAGTTCGCTGGCGTCCAGACCCAGATGAGGCCGGCGGGGATGCCTGTCGGGGATCAGCAGCAGCGTGCAGGCCGGACCAAAGTCGCGGCAGGCCGTTTCGGCCAGGCTCAGATGGCGCCGGGCTTCGTCGGGCGCGCCCATGCGTTCGAAAATGCGGGCCGTGAACCAGTCCACGCCCCGGTCAAGCAGGTGGCGCGCCAGCACGTCCGGGGTCATGCGGGCGTCGGTGAGGATGCACAGTGGCGCGCCTTTGCCCGCGGCCGCGTTCAGCGGGCCAAGGTCGTCGCGCCCGTGCAGGGAAAGGCAGATGACCTTGTGCCAGGGCAGGGCCAGGCGGGCGCAGGCCTGCTGCAGAGAGCTGACCGCCGGGATGAGGCGCACGGCCTCCGCGCCCAGCTGGCGCGCCAGGGTCGCCCCGATGCCGAAAAAAAGCGGATCGCCGTCAGCCAGCAGCAGAACGCGCTCGCCGGCCGCGCGCATCTGGCTCAGGCGGCTGAGCAGGGGTTCCAGCGGCAGGGTCAGCGGCAACAGGCGGGCCTTGAGGCCGTCCGCGTTTTCAAAGGACGCCAGCAGTTCACTGCCGCCGCACAGCACATCCGCCTTCTGAAGCAGGGCGCGTTGTTCGGCGGTGAGGGCCGCCGGTTCGCGCGCGTCGCCGCAGTTCAGCCCCAGCACCGTGATGGGCGCGGGTTCCGGCGTGGTCGGCTCAAAAACAAAGAGCGAATGGAGCATGTCCGCCATAGGCGGCCAGCCGTCGGCCTGCACCGCCGCATCAGCCGCAACGGGCGGCGCGTTTTCACGGCGGTGTTCGCCGTCTTCTCTGAGTCCGTCGTCCGCGGGCTCCGGTTTTTCCGTAAATGCGATGCCGGGAAGCACAACCTGTTTTTTCATAGCGCCAGCAATTCCCTGCCGTCAGTGTGAAAGAGGTGCAGAGCCACGGGGCGGCCCGCAAAATTCCGCGCGGTTCGGGCGGCCCGCCGGGCCACGGCGGCCAGCGCGTCCGGCCCGGCGGGGTCGGTCAGCAGCAGTTCCAGCGCGCGCGCGGCCGTCACGCAGGCGGCCACGGCGGGGGCGCAGGCCACGCCCGCTTTCCGGCAGAGTTCCGCCAGGGCGGCCATATCCAGCCCGGCGTCGCGGGCATGGGTATAGGCATGCCCCTGGGCCAGCTTGACGAGTTTGCCGAAAAAGCACCCCCAGATCAGCCGTTCAAATGGCAATGCGCCGGCTTCACGCAGCGAAAATTCCGCGAAATCGGCGGCCTGGACGAAACTCTGGGGCCTGAGATCCGAATAGCGGGCCATGAGCAGCTTTTCAGAACGCCGTCCGGTGGAGAGGCAGACTGTCCGGCAGCCTGTGGCCAGGGCCACGCGCAAGCCCTGCTCGATGGTGGCCCGCCAGGCCGCGTGGCTGTAAGGGCGCACTGTGCCCTGCGTGCCCAGAATGGAGATGCCGCCCACAATGCCCAGACGCGGATTGAAGGTATGCCGGGCCATGTCAGCGCCGCGCGGCACGCTGATGATGACGGTCAGGGGCGGGCAGGACGCGCCGAGGGCGGCCAGGCGCGCCGCCTCACGGCCCAGGGCGAAGCGTATTTGCTCTTGCGGCGCGGGGTTGATGGCCGCCGCGCCCACGGGCAGGGGCAGGCCGGGCAGGGTGACGCGGCCCACGCCGGGGCCGCCCTCAATGCGCGTGAAAGCCGCATCCTCCGGCGACAGAGGGCGCGCCGGGCGCTGACGCAGCACGACGCTGGCCGTTATCAGCGCGCCTGAGGTGGCGTCCGGGTCGTCGCCGCCATCTTTAAGAATGGAGGCATGCGCCGCTCTGAGCGCGCCGCGATCCGCCAGAGAGGGCGTTGGGCCTCGCGTCAGGCGCTCCCCGGCCTTCGGAAGCGGCTGATCCGCCAGTTCCGGGGCAAGGCCCGGCGCACAGCGCGCCACGGACAGCACGCGCCAGTCTCTGGCGCGACGGCCTGAAAAGGAATCTCCCCCGGCGGCGGGCGTGAAGGGCGGCAGAGGCACACGCACGCTTTGGGGGGCGCGCGCCGTGCGCAGCAAAATCAGGGCGGCCAGCGCCGCGCCCGCGGCCGCCGTGCCTGTGGTGAAGCCTTCGCGCAGGCTCTGGGGTGCAGTCCGGCTCACGTCGTCAAGCTCACGCCGCGTCGTCGGGCAGCCAGACCTGCCCCCGCGCCACCATGGAAACCGGGCCGTCCACGGCGGCCATGCTTTCCCCCCCCTCGTCGAACAGGCGCACATCCAGCGCCGAACCGCCGGGCTGCAGAATGGAAAAATCGCGCCGCCCGCCCGCGCGGAACAGGCTGAGGGCCAGAGCCAGCGCGCCGGAGCCGCAGGCGCTCTCCAGAAAAGTGGTCTGCGCGTCGCGCACATGCACCAGGGGCAGCATGTCCAGCTGGCCCTGGCGTTCGCGCCACCAGACGGCCCCCACGGCCGCTTCGCCGTCAAGGCCCAGGCGCTGGCGAAGCAGGGTCGCCGCCGTTTCGCAGTCTTCGGGGAAGGGATGCAGCGCGGCGTTGAGCAACACATGCGTGATGCCCGGCAGGCGCACCAGGGTCATGCCGTCGGCCAGAGAGCGCATGGGACAGGCCGGCAGGCGCAGCGCGGCCTCCACCCGCCAGTGGGGATGCGTGCCGCGCGCGCTCAGGCGTACCGGACTCGGCCAGCCGGAAACCCGCGCCTCATAGTGATATTCTTTTGCGGCGTCGGCGTCGCGGGCGGGCGCGGGCAGGCCCTCCAGCGCGGCCTGACGCGGGCCGGGCGCGTTTTCGCCGAAGGCCAGCAAGGCGCCGAAAGCCCGGCTGGCGTTGACGCAGAACTCTCCTCCGGCCATGCGCAATCGCCGCTGGCGAGGGTCCACAAAACCGGCCTGTTCGCCGCCCAGATGCTGCGGGTCCAGCGCCAGACGCGCCAGGCGCGCCTGTTCGGCGGCGCTTCTGCCATCCAGCGGGAAAAAAAGCGTGGTGTTGCCGCCGGGGCTCCATTTGGAAAAAGTCAATGCGGGCATGACTGCATCCTTATGTCTATCCGAAAAGTATGCCTGAGCCTCGCCTTACTGTCCAGCATGTCGCGCGTTCCGTAACGCGTGGTCTGTGTCCCGCGGGCGTTCCGGCCTGCCGCGCGTCCGGGGAGGCGTGGCGTTGGCTAATTATAGCTTGCGGTTTTTCGCGAACATGGTTATTGAAAAAACAGTTGCCGTCTCCACGCCCGTGTGGCAAGGAGCCGGCAATATTGGCGGGCAAACCGTGATTTACTGTGTTGACGGTAATCCAACGGCACAAAAAACAACTCTTTTGGGAGGCATTATGAAATCAATCCGTCTTCTTGCTCTTGCGGCCGCTCTGGTGCTGAGCTACGCCGTGGCTGCCGTCGCGGCCACGCCGGCCTGCAACAAAAAAATCGAAAGCTTCGACTTTGTTGTGGACTATTCCGGTTCCATGATGATGCAGAACAAGCAGCTTAAACAAGATAAAATCGTTGTGGCCAAAAATGTGCTGCAGCGCGTGAACGCGGCCATTCCGGCTCTGGACTACAACGGCGGCCTGCACACCATCTCGCCCAACGGCGCCGTCATCGCCCAGGGCCCGTGGGATCGCGCGGCCATGAGCGCCGGCATCAACAAGCTGCGCTCCGGTTTCCAGATTTTTGGCCGCATGACCAGCATGGGCAACGGCCTGCAGACCTATGAACCCTTCCTTTCCAGCATGAAGCGCGACGCCGCCGTCATTCTGGTGACCGACGGCGACAACAACCGCGGCACGGATGTGGTGGAAGTTGCCCGTCAGCTGTATGCCAGCCAGCGCAACCTGGTCATCCATGTCATCTCCCTCGCCGACACCCCCAACGGTGAGGCCGTTGTCAAGCAGATCGGCGCCATGAACCCCGGTTCCGTCGTGGTTCGCGCTGAAGAGCTGGCCACCAGCGACGCCGCTGTCGAACGTTTCGTGCTGGCCGTGTTCTGCCAGGATGAAGACGTGATCGTGCTGCGCGGCGTGAATTTCGCCTTTGATTCCTATACGCTTGACAGCAAGGCCATGGGCATCCTGAATGAAGCCGCCGGTCTGATCAAGGCCAACCCCAACAAGCGCGTGATCCTCAACGGCTGGACCGACTCCATCGGCAGCGACGCCTACAACAAGGTTCTGTCGCAGAACCGCGCCAACGCCGTGAAGAACTATCTGTCGAAGCAGGGCATTCCCGCCAGCCGGATGACCTCCATCGGTCGCGGCAAGTCCCACAAGTATGACAACAAGACCGAAGAAGGCCGTTACATGAACCGCCGCACCGAGATCTCCTTCGACTAGACGGAGCCTGTGGCGTAATTGCAGAGAAAGCCGGGCGGCGATTGCCGCCCGGCTTTGATTGTGAGGTTATCGCCCATGCGAATTTTTCTGGCTTTTATTCTGACCCTGGGGCTTGCGACCGGCGGCTGCGCCTGGTTCAGCGGCAGCGACAGTTCCGATACGCAAACGCCTGCGGCGCAGCCGGAAGAGCAGGCCGCCGTTGCCGCGCCCGAACCCGCCCCGGCCAAGGCGGCTCCCGCCAAGACCAGGGCCAAAGCTGAAAAGGCCGCGCCCTCCAGGAGCGGCAAGGCTTCCAAGGCATCCAAAGGCCCCAAGTCTGAAGCTGAAATCAGCGCCGAGCTGAATGCCGTGGGCCACAAGCTGGCGGCGCAGGCCGCGCGCACCGTCATGCCTTCCAAGGCCAGCAAGGAAGTGCGCAAGGATGGCAAGGGCTATGTGGCGAGCTATGTGGAGGTGGACGCCACAAACCTGACCACAGAGATGCGCCCCGGCGCCAAGGGGCAGTATGTGGGTTTTATCCGCTATCAGGAAAAGTTTTATGAGTGCCGCGGAGCCAGCAAGAAGGAGGCTCTCTCCGCTCCCTGCCAGCAGGTGCGCGCCCGCCGGCTCAATGAGCTGATCCGTTACGACGGCAAGAGCTGGCAGTTTTAGCCCGCGCAGGCTTTGGGGAGTGTTTGCGCTCTGCGGAAACAGGCTGGGGCATTGCGTGTTGGAGAACCGCGGTTCCGCGGGCGGCTTTGCCGCGTCGTAAGCGAGTGAGTTTCGTGTCTGTCAAGCCGCGCAAGCGGCCTGGACGGCGCAAATGCCGCAAAGCGGGCTTTGCCGTCAGTAACAGCGGGGTAACACCCCGCTTTTACTGTTTGCGTCACACAAAGCGGCGCGAGACGGTCAGGCGTCAGCGGTGAGCATATCCTGCGGCAGATGTTTGAGAATCCACCGGGCGCATTCGCGCGGGCTTTTATTCCGAACATCGCAACGCAGGCCCGCCCAAGCCGCGTACAGGGCCTCCCGCTCATGGTGGATGTCGGCCAGGGTTTGGCCTGGCGCAATGGCCAGCCCGCGTTGAGGGTTGCGGGCCACGCGTTCTTCAATCACAGCCAGCGGCGCGTCCAGGTGAACAACAGGCCCCAGGGCGGCAAGGTGGCGCATGGCCTCCTCGCGGTAGACCACGCTGCCGCCGGTGCCGATAACGGTGCGGTTGGCCTTGATGGCGCGGATTACGCCGCATTCCGTGTCCAGAAAGGCTTCTTTGCCCAGAGCGTCTGTCAGCTTTTGAAGGCGCGCGCCGTAAAGGGCTTCAATCAGATGGTCGCTGTCCAGAAAGGCCCAGCCCAGCTCACGCGCCAGGGCGTTGCCCACAGTGGATTTGCCCGCTCCGGCCATGCCGATGAGGATGATGCAGGGGGCCAGCCGAGCCGGTGTGGCCACGAGATCGGGCGAGGGCATATTTTCTCCTTGATTGCCGGTCGGGTCGGGATGTCGCTTATTCCCCGGAAAACATGATTTTCAGCTCAGTCACGACGTTTTGCATGCCATGCCGGATGGGGCAATGAAAAACAGGGCATGCTCCAGAATGGCATGACTTCCGTGAAAATGATTGTCAAGGAGCTTGCCCAAGCCGGGCCCGCCTGTCAAGAAGCGCGGCCTGCCGACGGCGGGCATGAAAAAGTTGGAGCGCCCCGGCGGGCGTGGTGGAGGCGTGCCGTGACTTTGCGTGGTTGCAAAAGCTGAAAGCCGATCTGCCCTAAAGTCCCGCATGACCTGGTCGATAAGCACGGTAGAGGTGTAATGTCATGCGCATGTTCATCATATTGGCTGTTTTTTTGTGCCTGGCCGCTCCGGCGCATGGTGTGGAGCCACGTTCCCTGCCGCTTTCCGCCGCGCCAGGCTATGCCGCCGCGCCGACGACGCCGCGAGTGGGCGCGCCAGTGGCGGGCGCTCCGGCGGCGCCGTTGCCGCCGCGCTTGCCCGCGCTGACGCCCTCGGGCGGCGTCAATCTGGATGAAGCCTGGATTCAGAACGGCGGGGCGCGTCTGTACTGGAACACGCTGGTGATTCCACGCCAGATACGGATGGGCGGCGCGCGCTTTGCGGATCCGGCGGCTGTGCCGGAGCTTCTTCCCTCTGACGGGCAAAAGGCTGTCCGGCCCGCGCGCAGGCGCAGCCGGCCCAAGCCCGCCGTCCCCGCGGCAACGCAGAAAAGCGCGCAGCGCACGCCGCCCGCGGGGGTCGCCTCCACCGCGCTCAGGCCGCCTGTCGCCGCGCCCGCCGCGAACCAGCCCGATGCCGGGCGAGACAAGGCCAGGCCAGACAAGGCCAATATGGCCGCCGGCGCTTCGGCGCAACAGGCCACGCCATACGGCGGGGCCGCCCCTGAGTCAGCCGCGTCCGCGCCCCTGCCGGACATGCCGGCAATTCCGACAGCCCCCAAAGCCCCGGCGGCCCCCCGTTGACCGGCGCTTGTCCGCTTTGATGGCGTTTCTGTCGCGCAAGCGGGTCGTCGCGCGGGAGTGCGCCTGATCCACGCCCCGCCTCCCGCCGCATTCCGCCTTTGCGGCCGGCGGCCTGACGCGGATCGAATTTTTTTCAGAGAACCCGCGCTGTCTGGCCGCGGGCGTTCGCCCCGTGTGCCGCGCTTGACGGGGCGGCTGCGTGCGTGTATGTAGCTTCTTCCATATTATTTACGTTCAGGGCGAAGACTGCTTTGCGCTGCGGCAAATGCCCGCCCGCCGGCGGCAAAGCGGGAAAGCCCGCAACGCCCGCCCCTGTCCCGGGCCAGAGCGCTCGGCGTGTTGAAACAGCGGGTGTGACGCATAAATCAGAGAAGGGAGCAGAGTCATGAAAAGAACATATCAACCTAGTAAAATCAGAAGAGCCCGCACCCACGGTTTTCGCGCCCGCATGGCCACCGCCAGCGGTCGGGCCATTCTGCGCCGCCGTCGCGCCAAGGGGCGCAAGCGCCTGAGCGCCTGATGTCCGGGGGCCTGAGCGCCTCTGCCGCACGCCCCGGGGGTTTTGGTGTCGCGTCTGAGCTTTCCACGGCATGTTCGCGTTCGTCGCAGGGCGGAATTCAGCGCCTGCTATGAACGCGGCAGGCGTTACCATACCGAGCATTTCCTCCTCTTTGTGCTGCCGCGAGAGCATGCCGGCGAGCTGACGCGCACGGGTATGGCTGTTTCCCGCAAGGTCGGCAATGCTGTGGTTCGCAATCGCATCAAGCGCCTGTTGCGTGAATTTTTTCGCCTGCATTCCGACCTTTTACCGGCCCATGCCGATCTGGTGGCTGTGGCGAAGCGACATGCCGGCGGCGACGCGCTGGACCTCTCCCGCGTGCGCGCCGAGTTTCTGCCGCTGCTGCGGCGCATAGTCCGACCCCGGCGAACGGTCGCGGCATGCGATTGAATCAAAAAAACGCCCATGAGCCGCGCCGGCGTTGCCTCGGCGGGCTTGTGGGCGGGCGTCTCGCCGGGAGACGCCGGGGCCTTGCCGTGCGCGGCGGCCCGAGGTGGGGTGTGATGAAAATACTGCTGCGCTGTCTTTGCGTTTTACCCATACGCGTATACCAGCGCTGCATCTCGCCCGTGTTGCCCCCCGCCTGCCGCTTTTATCCCACCTGTTCCGCCTATGCCGCGGAGGCCATTTTGCGCCACGGCATATTGCGCGGCGGCTGGCTGGCGCTGCGGCGTCTGGCCCGCTGTCACCCCTGGGGCGGTTCGGGCTATGATCCGGTTCCACCACCACGGCGTCGCCGCGGCGGCCCGCCTCTGTCTCAGGAGTAAACGTCCCCATGCAAGATAGTAAAAATCTGATTCTGGCCATTGTACTGTGTTTGGGCATTCTTTTCGGCTGGGGATACCTCGCTGAGTACATGGGGTGGGTGCAGAAGCCCGACCCGGCGGTGGTGACGCAGCAGCAGGAGGCCGCCCGCCAGGAGGCCGCCAGGGCGGAACAGCGCAGGCAGGAGGCCGCTCAGGCCGCCACGCTGCCCGTGTTTACCCCGGCTCCGGGGCGTGATCTGACTGTGGATTCCCCGCTGTACGAAGCCGTTTTTTATACCGGCGGCGGGCCCCTGCGTTCCTTCAGGCTCAAGAAATTTCAGACTGACCTCGCGCCCGATTCGCCCCTGGTGAATATGGTGGACGAGCGTACCGCCGCCGTGGCGCCGCTGGGTCTGGTGATCAACAGCCAGCCCTCGTGGAGCACCGGCCAGTGGTCGCTGGACGGCAACGAACAGGGGCTGAAGCTGAGCGCCGGGCAGGAGGCTTCGTTGCGCCTTGTGGGCGTGGTGGACAATCTGCGCGTGATCCGTGAACTGACCTTCAATGCGGATTCCTATCTCATCAGGGAAAAAATTCGCCTCATCAATGCCGGGGATCAGCCGCGCAGCGCGCGTGTGAGCTATACCGTGGCTTCCGACGCCGGCAACGCGACCGGCGGTCGTTATGACTCCATGCGTGTGGCCTGGGATAATGACGGCAGCCTTGCCGAAGAATCCTCGGGCAAAACTCTGGAAAGCACGGGCGTGCAGGTCACGGGCAAAATCTACTGGGCTGGCGCCATGAGCACATATTTTCTGGCCGCCGTGCTGCCCGGCGATGTCAATAACGTCACGGTCAAGGGCCTGCTGCAAAAAACCGTTTACCGCGCCGCCGTGGAAGAGCCTGAAAGCATGCTCGCGCCGGGGCAGGAAAAGGAACTGACGGTTTCCTACTGGCTGGGCCCCAAAGATCGCCTCCAGCTGACGGCCGTATCCGATCAGCTGGCCAAAAGCATTGATCTGGGCATGTTCAGCATCATTGCCAAGGGCCTGCTCTGGCTGCTGGAATTCTTCTACTCCTATGTGCATAACTGGGGCGTCGCCATCATTCTGCTGACCGTGGTCATCAAGGCGGTGTTCTGGCCTCTGACGGCCAAGAGCTACGCCTCCATGGAAAAGATGAAGAAGCTTCAGCCCATGATGATGAACATCCGGGAAAAGTACAAGGATAACAAGGAGCTCATGAACAAGGAAGTCATGGCTCTGTACAAGACCTACGGCGTTAACCCGGCCAGCGGCTGCGTGCCCATTCTGATTCAGCTGCCGGTCTTTTTTGGTCTGTATCAGGCCCTGCTCACGTCCATCGAGCTCAGGCATGCGCCGTTCATCACCTGTCTGCCCTTTACCGACACGATCTGGCTGGCGGACCTTTCGGCCAAGGACCCCTTTTACATCACGCCGATCATCATGGGCCTGACCATGTTTTTGCAGCAGCGCATGAGCCCGCCCGCCACAGATCCCACCCAGCAGAAGATCATGATGTTCCTGCCGTTGATCTTTACGGTGCTGTTCCTGGGCTTTCCCGCGGGTCTTGTCATCTACTGGCTGGTCAACAACATCCTTTCCATTTTCCAGCAGTGGCTGATGATGCGTAAAAACAAGCCCGGCGCGCGGGCGGCGGGCTAGCCTGACCCGTTTGCCGCGCCGGCATTGAGCCGGTTCCGTTGCGTCGTTGCGTGAGTGAGGTTTGTATGGAAGGCTTTAAGGAATTCCAGGGCAAAGACCTGGATAGCGCCATTGAGGAGGCCTGCGGCTACTTCAATACGGCGCGTGAAAAACTGGAGATCGAAATTCTGCAGGACGCCAAGTCCGGCATTTTCGGCATCGTGGGGGCGCGCAAGGCCAAGGTGCGCGCCCGCCGGGCGCATTTGCGCGAGGCTGTGGAAAGCATTCTGGGCAAAAAAGGCGGCGCGCCCGCCTGTGACGAGGAAGAAAATACCGCCCGCGCGTCCGCCCCGGACGCCACGACCGGGCAAAGCCGGCAGGCGCAGCCCAAAAACGGGCGCGAGAGGAGCCACGAGCGCGGGCGCAAAAGCGTCGCAGCCGCCGTGGATGCGGCGGCCCGCTCCTGTACGCCGGCGCGGGGCTGCGCCCGTGATGAGAACTCGCCCGATGGAACCGCCGCTGGCAACTCCTGTGTAACGGCGGAAGCCGCTGACCTCTCCGCCCCCCCGCCGTGGGAGGAAAGCCGCTCTGGAGGTCGGCGCGAGTCGGGCCGCGTCCCCGGCAGGGGCCGGGCCCGCCGCGAAGAGGGTTTGTCCCCCGCGCGGGACGGCGCGCCCGTTGACGCCCTGGATGGCGGAGAATACCTGGATGAGGCCGGAGAGGGCCTGCCCGTCACGCCGGTGGAAGAGCTGGATGCCGCGCGTCTGGAAGCCCTGGCCCAGGAGGCTGTGCGCGAGCTGGTGCGGCCCATTGTGGGCAGGAATGTGCGCCTTGATGTCGCGGTCGGCGGCGGTCGCGTTCAGGTGTGTGTGGACTGCGACGAAGATTCCGGCCTGCTCATCGGACGCGAGGGGCAAACCCTGGCCGCTTTGCAGTATCTGGCGTCGCGCGTGGTTTCGCGGGGCATGAATTCCGCCGTGCGCGTGCAACTGGACGCCGGGGAGTACCGCCGCCGCCAGGACGAGAAGTTGCGTGAAATGGCGCTGGCCCTGGCCGATAAGGTGCGCCAGAGCGGGCGTTCTTATTCCACGCGGCCCCTTTCCTCCTATCATCGGCGTATTGTCCATGTCTGCCTGCAGGATGTTGGCGACGTGCAGACCCGCAGCACCGGCGAGGGGCCCATGAAACGCGTGGTGATCATGCGGCGGAAGGCGGAGAAGGCTTAGGGGCCTCTCCAGTCCGGCTGCCGCAAAGCCGCCTTTCCATCCATGGCGTTGCAGGCGCGCATTGGCGTCGCGCGGCATGCCTGAGGGGCTCCGGCTCATGTTTGCCCTGTGGCCCGCGGATAAGGAGGATTCCATGGGACGCTTTCGGGCTGAAGATGTTTCAGCCCGCAGCGTTTCGCCGCGTAGAGGCAGAGTTTTTTCAGCAGGGCCGCAGGCCTGAAGATGCGTATAGCTTCAGACTGACCGCGCGACAGCTTCTTTTGCCGGCGCATGCAGTGAGCGCCCGGCTGTTCACAGCGCAGGGGGTTTGTGCCGTCCATGCCCACCATCGCCGCCATAGCCACGCCGCCGGGAGCCGGCGGCATCGGCATTGTGCGCCTCTCCGGCCCGCAGAGCAAAGCGTTGCTGGCGCGCATATTCCTGTCGCTGTCGCCGCGTTTTGAAAATTTCCGGCCCTGGTTCATGCACCGGGGCCGGGTGCTGGATCAGCACGGCGAAGCCCTGGACGATGTTCTGGCCGTGTTCATGCCCGGCCCGCGCACATTCACCGGTGAAGACATGGTTGAAATCCACTGCCACGGCGGGCCGCTCATTGTGCAGACCGTGCTGGAAAGTCTGTTGCGGCTGGGCGCGCGCCAGGCGGAGCGGGGCGAATTTTCACGCCGGGCCTTTGTCAACGGGCGGATGGATCTGACCCAGGCCGAGGCTGTGGCCGAACTCATCGCCGCGCCTTCGCGCGAGGCCCTGCGCTACAGTCTGAACCGTCTGGACGGTCTGCTGGGCCGCAGGGTGCTGGCCCTGCGGGAAGAGCTGGAGGCCCTGCGCGTTCAGGTTTGTCTGGCCGTGGACTTTCCCGATGAAGAGGTGGAGTGCCTCGCGCCGGCGGATTTCGGCCGGGCAGTGAGCCAGGTCGCGCATTCCGTGCGGGGACTGCTGGCCGGGCAGAAACGGGCGAAAGTCATGCAGCGGGGGGCGCTGGTCGTGCTGGCCGGGGCGGTCAATGCGGGCAAATCGAGCCTGCTCAATGCCCTGCTGGGGCGCAAGCGGGCGCTGGTTACGGATATTCCCGGCACCACCCGCGATTTTCTGGAAGAGCCTTGCGATCTGGACGGTCTGCCCGTGCGGCTTACAGACACCGCAGGCTTGCGCCCCGGCGGCAGCGGCGGGACGGACGCCGTGGAGGCTCTTGGCATGGCCTTGAGCCGGGAAAAACTGACCCAGGCGGACTGCATTTTGCTGTTGCTTGACGGCGCGCGCCTGGGCGAGGCCGGGGCCGCCGCCGAAACCTGCCCGGATGAGGCGGCCCGCCAGGTGCTGGAACTGGCCGGGAACACGCCGACGCTGCTGGTCTGGAACAAGAGCGACCTTTGCGCCCCGGCGGTCTTTCCGCCGCGCTGGTCTGGCGGCCGTTTTTGCTGTATGGTCAGCGCGCGTTCGGGCGATAATGTGGACTTTCTGGCTCAAGGCCTGCGAGAGCGGTTGCTGGCCGACGGTTGCGGCAATCCGCCTTCCGACGGTCTTGCGCCCAATGCGCGCCAGGCCCTGGCTCTGGAAGAGGCCCTGGCCGAGCTGGAGGAACTGAAGGCGGACATCCGCGCGGGCCGCCCCTATGACTGTTGCTCCGTGCGCCTGGACACGGCGGCGGCGCGGCTGGGCGAGGTGACGGGTCTTTCCAGTCCGGCGGAAGTGCTGGACCGGGTTTTTGCCCAATTCTGCATCGGCAAATAAATGCGTATGGATCTGACCCTGTTGCGCCGCCGCCTGAGCGGCGATGAAATCAACGCCATGCCCCTGCGCCACTATGAAGGGCCGGTGCATCTGATTCGCGTGCTGGAAGAGTGGAAGCAAGCTCTGCCCGACCTGCGCGCGGACGGCGTGCTGGGCTTCGACACCGAAACCCGGCCGACCTTCCGCAAAGGCAGGGTCAACGCGCCCTCCCTGATCCAGCTGGCCACCGAGCGCGCGGTCTACCTGATTCAGCTGTCGTGGCTGCCTTTTGGCCCGTATCTTGCCGAACTGCTCGCCGATCCGGCCATCATCAAGGCCGGAGTGGGCATCCGCGACGACATGCGCGAGCTGACCAAGCTGCATGCCTTCGAGCCCGCCGGGCTGGTGGACTTGGGCAATGTGGCCCGCGCGCACAAGCTTTCCAGCCAGGGCTTGCGCACGCTGGCGGCCAATTTTTTTGGCTGGCGCATTTCCAAGGGCTCGCAGTGCTCCAACTGGAGTCTGATGCAACTGAGCCAGCGCCAGATCGCCTATGCCGCCACCGATGCCTGGATCGGGCGTCTGATTTTTCTGCGCATGCGCGAGCTGGGCCTCGTCGTCCGCGCTGCGGGAAGTCCGGTCGTCTTGCCCGCCATGCCGACGCCGGAGAGCGGCGCATGAGCGACGCGGGCCAGAAAGCCGGGGCGACCTGCGCGTCTGTTCCCGTTTCCGGTCTGATTCCGGCCTTGGGGCCGCGTCTTGTTTTCTTCACCGGCGGCACGGCCCTGCGTGACCTGAGCCGCCAGTTGACCCGCTATACCCACAATTCCGTTCATCTGGTTACGCCCTTTGATTCCGGGGGCAGCTCCGCAGCGTTGCGCCGGGCCTTTGCCATGCCCGCCGTGGGCGACATCCGCAACCGTCTGCTGGCCCTGGCCGACAGTGAGCTTGTGCCGCAAAGCGTGCTGGAGTTCTGCGCCCGCCGTCTGCCCGCCCAGGGGGATGCTGACGCCCTGCGCGCGCAACTGCGGGCCCTGGGCGAGCGGGGGCATTCGCTCTGGGCCGCCATGCCGGAGATTTTCAGCGAGGCCCTGCGCCTGCACCTGGTTTTTTTTCTGGAGCGCATGCCCCGGGATTTTGATCCCCATCTGGCCAGCCTGGGCAATCTGATTCTGGCCGGCGGCTATCTGCACCACAAACGCAATTTCGGGCCTGTGCTGGCCTTTTTCAGCCGTCTGCTGCAAGCGCGCGGCGTGGTGCTGCCCATTGTGGGCGAAAGCCTGCATCTGGCGGCTGAGCTGGACGATGGTTCGCGCCTGGTGGGCCAGCACCGTTTCAGGGAGCTGACGCGGCCCGTGCGCCGGCTTTTTCTCACTGTGCATGAGCCGGAACGCCAGGGGCAGGCCGCCCCCCCCCAGACCCCCTGCCGCCCGCCTCTGGCTTCAACAGCCGCGGATTATCTGCGCTCTGCCGGGGCCATCTGCTACCCCATGGGCAGTTTTTATACCAGCGTGCTGGCTAACCTGCTGCCGCAGGGCGTGGGGCGAACCGTGGCCGCCGCGCCCTGCCCCAAGATTTTCATTCCCAATTCGGGGCATGACGCGGAGTTGCATGGCCTGTCCCTGGCCGGGCAGGCGGCCATGCTGCTGCGCCATCTGCGCGAGGACGCGCCTGAGGCGCGTACCGGCGACCTTTTGCGGCATGTGCTGGTGGACAGTCGGCACGGGCGCTATGAAGGCGGTCTGGGGCCTGATGTTCGCGCGGCTCTGGCGGATATGGGCGTGACCCTGGTGGATCGTGACATGGTGCGCGAGGATGACCCGCAACGCCATGAGCCGGAACTGACGGCGCGGGCCCTGCTGAGCCTGTTGCCCGGCGGTCGGCGGGGGGCCTAGTGCCCGCGCGCGAACTGCGTGTTGACGCCGCTCTGGCCGGGCTGCGGCTGGACCGGGCCCTGGCCGCGCTGACGCCGGAGCTGGGGCTGCGCGGTCGCCGCCGTCTGATAGCGCGTCATGCGATTCTGGTCGACGGGCGGGCCGCGCCCGCCGGTCGCCGTTTGCGCTTCGGCGAGCTTGTCACCCTGCGGGAACCGGCGTCGGAGGCCGCTTCCCGCCTGGCGGACACGCCGCGCCTGCTTGCGCGCCAGGGGGAGTACTGTTTTCTGTACAAGCCCGCCGGTCTGCACAGCACGGCTCTGGCCGGGGGCGGCGGCTCCAGCCTGGAGGCCGCTTTGCCCGCCTTGCTGGCCTCCGTGCCGGACGCCGGCGCGGCGCGGTTGCTGCAACGGCTGGATTACGGCACATCCGGCATTGTTTGCGCGGCCCTGACGCGGGGGGCGGCTCTGGCTTTCCGCCGCGCGGAACGGGAAGGCCGCTGCGAAAAGCGCTATCTGACCCTGCTGCGCGGCATACTGGCCGCGCCGGTCACCGTGAGGGCGGCTCTGGATACGGCAAATCGCCGGCGGAGCCGCGTGCTGGCGCTCACGGCTGACAGCTCGCGCTGGACGGAATTTTTGCCCCTGCATGTGTGGGAAAACGCCGCAAACCTGCCGCCGGAGCTGGCGGACGCTCTGGGAGCGGACAAGGCTCCGGCTGGCTTCCCCGCTGAGGTCGGGCTGACTTTGGCGGCCTGCCGCATTCGTTGCGGCGCTCGCCATCAGATTCGGGCGCATGCGGCGGCGCTGGGGCGTCCCCTCCGGGGTGACGGCCTGTACGGTTCCGCCATGGCGGAACCGTCGTCGGAGAGGGCGGGGCCCGCCCCGGCGTTTTTTCTGCACCACGGGGCCTTGCTGCTGCCCGACGCGTCTTGCGTGCTGCCGCCGCCCTGGCCGCTGCCCGCGCCCCAGGCGGAAGAGGTCAGAAAATGGCTTGAAAGCCCGCCTCAATAGGCTATACTGAAGCGCGGGCATAGCGCCGGTTCGGGAGCGGTTGTGACAGGATAACGGGCATCCCCGCCCGGCTTTGCCGCCATACTTATTAGGAGAGCGCATGTTTGCCGCCTTACTGCCCAAGTCCGCGCCTTTTTTCGCCATGCTGGAAGAACAGAACAGTCTGTTGCGCCGCATGGCCGGGCTGCTGGTCGAAATGCTTGAGGATACGTCCAAGATGGACGATGTTCACAAGGAAATCGCCTTTCTGGAAGAAGAGGCCGACCTTCTGCACACCCGCATCGTCCGGGCGCTTTCCCAGACCTTCATCACCCCCATTGACCGCGAGGACATTCTGCGCATCAATCAGGAGCAGGAAGAGGCCATGGACTGCCTGCAAAGCCTGAGCACCCGTCTGCATATTTTTGAGTTTGCGCGGGTGCGCTTTCCGGCGCTGCAAATGGCCCGGACTCTCAGCGCCATGCTTGACCTCACCCGGCAGATGCTGGAGGGCCTCACCCACCGGCGTGACTGCCACAAGACCCGCGCATTCCGCACCTTGCGCGGTGAAAGCGACATGCTTCTGGCCGTGGGCCTGGCCGAGTTAATGGACGAGCAGCAGGAAATCACGCCCGCCCGGATCATGCAGATTCTGAAATGGAGCCAGGCCTACGAGCGCATGAGCATGCTGCTGGAGCAGGTCAACACCCTGGCTGAAACCATTGAGGAAGCGGTGCTGAAAAATGTTTGAGGCGCCCCTTCTCCTGGCCCTCATCGTGCTGGTGGCCCTGGCTTTCGACTTTACCAACGGCGCGCACGACTGCGCCAACGCCATTGCCACCGTGGTGTCCACCAAGGTGGTCACGCCGCGTTTCGCCGTGGGGATGGCGGCTCTGCTCAATCTGGGCGGGGCGCTGCTGGGCACGGAGGTGGCCAGGACTCTGGGCGGCGGCATTGTGCTGCCGCAGGTGGTGGAAGGCAGCCATGTGCTGGTGCTGGCCGCCCTGGTGGGGGCCATCGTCTGGAACTGCGTCACATGGTATTACGGCATCCCCTCGTCCTCCTCACACGCCCTGATCGGCGGGCTGATCGGCGCGGCCGTGGCCGCCCAGGGCTTTGACGCGCTCAACGTCGGCGGCATTGTGGACAAGGTGCTGATTCCCCTGGTGGGTTCGCCTCTGGCGGGCTATGTCGCCGGTTTTCTGATCATGTGGCTGATTTACTGGATTTTTGGGCATGTGCACCGGCGCAGGGTCAACCGAACCTTTCGCCGTCTGCAACTGGTCTCCGCCGGTTTCATGGCCACCAGCCACGGTCTCAACGACGCTCAGAAAACCATGGGCGTCGTTACCCTGGCCCTGATGATTTTTGGAGAGATCGACAGCGCGGAAGTGCCCCTCTGGGTCAAACTGGCCTGCGCCGGGGCGATGGCCCTGGGCACCGCCGTGGGCGGCTGGAAAATCGTCAGAACCATGGGGCACCGCATCTTCAAGCTGGAGCCGGTGCATGGCTTTGCCGCCGAAGGCTCGGCGGCGCTGGTGATTACCGGGGCCTCCATGCTGGGCGCGCCTGTGAGCACCACGCACACCATTTCGGCGTGCATTTTTGGCGTGGGTTCCACCAAGCGGCTCTCGGCCGTACGCTGGAATGTGGCGGGCAGTCTGGTCACAGCCTGGTTTCTGACCCTGCCCGCCGCCGGGGCCGTGGGCTTTATTTCCTACAAGCTGCTGCATTGCATCTGGGGCTGACCTCCTGGGGTCAGCCCGGGATGCGGCGGCCTGCACAAAACCGCAATGCCCCAAAAAGCGGGCTTTTTCGCGCTGGCGGCGTCAGTGCGAGATGTTGCCCGGTCATGCGATTGAGCGCGCTCCCTTCAGAAAATTCCCGCTTTCTTGCAGGCAAAAAAAATGCCCGCTTCAACCGTCATAAGGCAGGAGCCCCAGCCGCAGGCGAACCCGTAAGCCGCGGATAAGGCCAGCGACGCCGCTATATGGTGAAGACGGCCATCGCCCGGTCAACTTGAAAATATTCCGCCGACGGCAAGCGCTTCAGACGCCGGAAATGCGGCCCGGCTCGCGTACGCGGCACGCGAGCCGGGCCGGGGCGTCAGCCAAAAGGACTGTCATTCGTCAGATGCGGATGCTGTCCCGCACATCTTCCAGACGGGACTTGGCAAAAAGCAGATAGGAGAGGATCAGCTCCCCGGAATTGAAGGACGAGGTGATATACAGCGGATCATAAGTGCAGATGCGGTTCAGGCTGTCCATGGCGGCGGCCATGTTCTCCTCGTTGTTTTTGGCGCGGATTTCCGGGTAGAGGCTATAGAGCGTGCTGATGAAGTCCCGCAGAACCAGGGCGATGCCCTGGACTTCGTAAATGCGGTTGTCCAGTTGATAGAAGGGCATGGATTGGGCGTTTTCCAGCAGGCCGATGGCGTAGCCCAGCATATTCTCGCCGGTCACAGTGACGAAAGAGGCGTACAAATCGTCGGTGCGGCAGTTGTAGACGCCCGTGCCGTTGTCCAGCGATTCCTTGTACTGTTCCAGCAGGCGCAGACCCTTTTTGTAGGAGCCCTCCGCCGAGGGGAACATGAAGCTGCGCGGGTCCATGGCAAAGCTGTTGATGCGCGCCTTGTACAGAAACTCGCTTTCGCGGTCGCTGGCCCCCAGCTTGGCTATCTGACTGGAATACAGATCCAGCAGGAACCTGGTGGCGTGGTAGACGCCGTACTGGCGGTAGGCGCGGTTATCCAGCATGAAGCGGTTAAAGATGATGTCGTTGAAGCTCCAGCCAAAGGTGGAATCCAGCTCGTAGCGCATCTGGCGGGTGATGGCGTCCAGCAGGATTTTGCCTTTTTCATTGTCGGGCAGTTGGGCGGCGTCGGCGGGAACGGCCGCCGGCTCAGGAAAGGTGACGGCGTCTGCCGTGGCGTACACGCGTTGCAGGCCCCAGGCCAGAACCAGAATGCCCAGCAGCAGGCAGAGCTGCGCGGCCAGGGTTTTCAGCACGACGCGAAATTTCAGAATGGTGGGCAATTCAGGCAACTTCATGAAAAATCCTCGCTTGCGGGACAGGGATATGCGCCGTTCCGGGCGGAACGGCGCTTTTTTGGTAAAATAGAGCCTTTTGGTCGAAAAGGAAGGGGAAAAATAAAAATCGTTTGAATTTTTTTGTGTTTCAGCCTTTGCGCGGTCTTCATCCTGTTGCGATGCGAGAGACGCTTCAGTGCCGGCGCGGCAAAAGCGAAAGAGACAGCGCCGGGCCCGCGGCGATGAGCCCGGCCCCGCAGACCACCGTCAGAGCGCCGCCAATACCCAGCCAGTTCAGCGGATCAGCCGGAAAAAAAGTCGGCGTGATCAGATGGAAAAACCGGGCGAAGGCCAGGGTGAACAGGGGCGTCAGCGTGAGGATGGCGCTGACCCTGGCCGTGTTCCAGCGGGACATGGCCCGGCTGAATGCGCCGTAAGCGACCAGGGTATTCAGGCAACAATAGGCCAGGCGCAGGCTCTGCGCGGTGTCCAGGCTCAGCAGGGCCTCGCCTTGCGCCCCGTGAGGCCGGCCTTGCCCGCCGGGGCTTTACCCGCCGGGGCCGGGCGGATACCATGCGGCATGAGCAACGCGAAACGCCGCGCGATTTTTCTGGATCGCGACGGCACACTCAATCAGGATACGGGCTATGTGCACCGCGCGGCGGACTGGCGCTGGCTGCCCGGCGTGCCCGACGCCCTGGCCCGCTTCAAGGCGGCGGGCTGGCTGCTGGTGGTGGTCAGCAACCAGTCGGGCATCGCGCGGGGCATGTTCGGTTCGGCGGAGCTGCATGCCCTGGAACGCTGGCTGGACGAGCAACTGACGCCGCTGGGCGCGGCCCCGGACGCCTGGCGTCATTGTCCGCATCTGCCGGAAATCACCGGCCCGTGCGATTGCCGCAAGCCCGCGCCCGGCATGCTGTTGCGGGCCGCCGAAGAAATGGGCATTGACCTTGCCGCCTCCTGGATGATCGGCGACCGGATGCGCGATGCGCGCGCCGGGCTGGCCGCCGGTTGCCGGGCCGTGCTGCTGCGTTCTGGCTGGGGAAAGCGGGAGGCGGCGGCGGTGCGGCAAAGCCTGCCCCGGACGCCCGTTCTGCCTGATCTGGCCGCCGCCTGCGCCTATATTCTGGCGCGGGACGCATGAGGCCCACGCGCTTCAGGCCGGGGCCGCGCCGCCTTCGGCGTCGATCAGCGCCAGCAGTTCGCCGGTCTTGTCCTCCAGCAGCGCGGGGTTGGCGCGGCTTTCCACATTCAGGCGCAGCAGGGGCTCGGTATTGGACATGCGCAGGTTGAAGCGCCAGTCGGCAAATTCCAGATTAACGCCGTCCAGATGATCCTCGTGCCGCGCCGCGCCGGCATAGCGGTCGCGCAGCTTTCGCATCAGGCCGGGCGCGTCGGGCACACGGCGGTTGATCTCGCCGCTGCAGGGGTAGGCGGCCATGCGCGCGCTCACCAATTCGGCCAGGGTCGCGCCCGTGCGGCTGAGCAGCGCGGCGACGAGCAGCCAGGGCAGCATGCCCGAATCGCAGTAGGCGAAATCGCGGAAGTAGTGGTGGGCGCTCATCTCGCCGCCGTAAACGGCGTCTTCGGCGCGCATCCTTTCCTTCATGAAGGCGTGGCCGGTCTTGCCCATGACCGGCGCGCCCCCGGCGGCCAGAACCGTTTCGCGCGTGTTCCAGTAGACCCGCGTGTCATGGATGATCTTGCCGCCGGGGAAGCGGCGCAGCAACTCCCCGGCCAGCAGGCCGATCAGGTAATAGCCCTCGATGAAACGGCCTTCGCTGTCGTAAAAGAAACAACGGTCAAAGTCCCCGTCCCAGGCGACGCCCAGATCCGCCCCGGCCTGGCGCACGGCCTGGGCCGTATCCCGGCGTTTTTCCGGCAACAGGGGGTTGGGCACGCCATGAGGAAAATGTCCGTCCGGTTCCATCTGGCGGCAGACAAACTCAAAGGGCAGAGCCGGGGCCAGTTGGCGCAGCGCCAGCCCGGCGCAACCGTTGCCCGCGTCGGCCACGATTTTGAGGGGGCGGGCCGTGGCGGGGCAAACGTTCGCTTTCCGCATGCCGCTGTAGTCCAGCAGCCAGTTCAGATAGTCCGGCCTGAAGCTGGCCCGGCGCACGCCGTCCGGCGCGTTTGCCGCCGCAGCGCCCCGCGCGGGGCCTTCGGCAAGCAGGCGGGCCACGCAATCCCTGACTTCGCGCAGGCCGGAATCGCCGCTCACCGGCACGGCCCCGGCGCGAACCAGCTTGAAGCCGTTTTCGTCCGCCGGATTGTGGCTGCCGGTGATCATGATGCCGGCGTCAAAGGGTTGATGGGCGGCGGCGTAGTAGATTTCTTCCGTGCCGCAGAGGCCCAGGTCAGTGACGCGCGCCCCGGCGGCCAGCAGACCCCCGGCCAGGGCGTCGCGCAGGGACGGCCCGCTCAGTCGCGCGTCGCGGCCGATGACCACGTTATGCGCGTCCAGAACTTCGGCCACGGCCCGGCCCAGGGCGCGGGCCAGATCAGGGTTGAGCGCGTCGGGCGCGCGGCCCCGGATGTCGTAGGCCTTGAAACAGGAAAGATCGTGAGTCATGGCGTCCTCGCAGACAGTGCGGCATGCCGGGGCGCAGGCCCCGGCGAGTGAGGTTTGAGGGCAAGCGGCGCGGCTTCTCAGCTTAACCCGCCCAGTTTTGCCTTCAACAGCGCCGCCCTGGCCGGGCCGATGCCCGGCAGGGCGCGAAGTTTTTCCACATCGGCCGCGCGCATGGCCTCCACACTGCCGAAGGCTTCCCAGAGCAGCCGCGCCGTGGCCGGGCCGATGCCCGGCAGGCGCATGAGCTCGCCGGAAAGCGCGGCCCCCTGCCGCGCCCGGCGGTGCCGGCCAATGGCAAAGCGGTGGGTGGCGTCGCGCACATTCTGCAAAAAGAGCAATTCCGGCCCGCCCTCACGCAAGGGCAGGGGATTGGCCCGTCCCGGCACAAAAATCCGGTCCGCCACATTGCCCGCCCGGCGGTCGGCCTGGCCGCGCTCGTCGCGCGCCTTGGCAATGGCCGCCAGGCTGAACAGACCGGTTTGCCCCGCGTCGGCCAGGGCGCGCTCCACAACGGCCAACTGGCCCCGACCGCCGTCGATCAGCAGCAGGTCGGGCCAGGGCGGGCCGCTCTCCAGCCGCCGCGCCACCCAGGCGCGCAGGGTTGCGTAATCGTCGCCGCTGTCCGGCATGGCATAGGCCCGGTAGTCGGGGCGGCTGGGCTGGCCGTCCGTAAATACCACCAGGCCCACCCTGGTCTGGCGGCCCCCGGTATGGGAAACATCCACGCATTCGATGCGTTGCGGCGGCGCGGCCAGACGCAGGGCTTTCGCCAGGCGCTCCAGGATGGGCTGTCCGTCCTGGTTCTGGCGGCGGCGGGCTTCTTCGCGGGCGTTGGACTGGGCCAGGTCAACAAGCTGATTATCCGCCGCGTTCTGCGGGGCCACAATGCGCACCGGCCCGCCCCGGCGATCCGCCAGAGCCTGCTCCAGCAGGGCCTTGCCGCCTGATGTTTCTTCAGAGCCGGCGGCCGCGTCTTCCGGCGCGCGGGGGGGCGTCGCGCCCGGCGCGGGGCTTGCGGCATCCTCCGCGCCGTCTTCGCCCCATTCCGCGTCCGGCGGCAGCCAGGGCAGCAGCACGCGCGGCGGCGGCGTGGCCTGGGCGTAGTACTGGCCCACAAAAGAACCCAAAAGTTCCGGCGCGTCCTCAAAGGTCAGGCCCGGCCAGTAAAAGGCGCGGCCATCGGTCACGGCCCCGCCGCGCACAAAAACAATGCCCAGAGCCAGCCCCTTGTCCGCCGGAAAAAGCCCCACCGCGTCCATGTCGCCGCCGCCGGGCAGAACGGCGGCCTGCCGCTCCACAGTGCGTTCCACGGCGCGAATCTGATCCCGCAGCAGCGCCGCCTTTTCAAATTCCAGCTCCTCGGCGGCCCGTTCCATCTCTTCGCGCAGGCCACGCAGCAGGGGGGCGGCGCGCCCCTGCAGCAACTCGCAGACCTTGTGCACCGCCTCATGGTAGGCCGAGGGCGTGATCAGCTCCATGCAGGGGGCCGGGCACTGGCCCATGTGGTGATACAGGCAGGGGCGCACGCGGTTTTTCATGGCCCGGTCAGAGCAGCGGCGCAGGGCAAAGGCGCGGTGAATCAGCTTCCAGGTTTCCCGCGCGGAAAGAGCCGAGGTGAACGGCCCGAAATAGCGCGCGCCGTCGCGCCGCGCCCGGCGCACGATCTCCAGACGCGGAAAGGAGTGTCTGAGGTTGAGCCGGAAGAGAACGTACTGCTTGTCGTCGCGCAGCACGATATTATAATGTGGCCGGTGTTTCTTGATCAGGCTCGCTTCCAGCAGCAGGGCCTCTTTTTCCGTGGTGGTGGTCAGATAGTCCAGACTGACCGCGTGGGCCAGCATGGCTTTGGTCTTGGCGGGCAGGCCGTCGGGCCGGAAGTAGGAGAGCACGCGCCGCCGCAGAATGCGGGCCTTGCCCACATAGATGATGCGGCCCCGGCTGTCCTTGTACAGATACACGCCGGGCGTGAGCGGTATGGTGGAAGGGTCGGGTTTTTGCACCTTTTGTTTGTACCCAAAGGGCGCGGGCCTGCCAAGCCCCGGAGCGGCCGAGGGCAGGCGCCCGCGCCCGCCCTGGGCTGGCAGGCCCGGTATTTGTCGTGATGGCCCGCAAGTAAGGCTGGTTCAGACGCGTCAGCCCTGTTTGGCACGCGCCGCCGCCTTGCGGGCGGCCTCGCCGCGTGCTAGAGTCAGGCCCCATGAATGCGCTGTCGGTCAGGGGATGAGTACACTCCCTCCAAAAAAAAATCGCCCATTTTCTTGCCGGCGCAAAAATTCCTGTTTTTTTGAGTTGTTGTGGCGACAGCCCCCGCCCGGCGCTCCGCTTCGGGCGGCGTGCGGAAAAATCTCCCTTTACCGACAAAAATCCATAACGTATTTGTTGACGAGGTTTGATCCTGGCGTCTAATTGCAAAAATTCCGCGCGGAATTCCGCGAAGAATTTTTGCGGAATCGTTGGCGAAAAAACGTGGTTTTCCGCAAATGAACCAGGCCACGCCGCCGCAGAACCCTTGCGGGTTTTGCAGTGTCTACCCTTGCAGGTAGACGCTGGCGTCAGAGGCCGGTCGGCGCGGCGTCCGCGCCGGCAAACAATGTCGCATGCAAGGAGTCTCACGCATGAAATTTTTTCTTCCGGCCCGTTGTCTCGTCCTGAGTCTGGCCCTGAGTCTGGTTCTGCTGCCCGCCTTTGCCGGCCGGGCGCGCGCCGCCGCCCCGGCATCCGACCCCGCCGTCAGGCTGGAGACGAGCCTCGGGGACATTGTGGTGCGCCTGGATGCCCGCAAGGCCCCCATCACCACGGCCAATTTCATTCGGTACGTCAAATCCGGGCATTACGACGGCGTCATTTTTCACCGCGTCATCCGCAACTTCATGATTCAGGGTGGCGGCCTGACCCCGGATATGAAAGAAAAGAGCGCCAGCGCGTCGATTCATAACGAGGCCAACAACGGGCTGCGCAACCGAAAGTACACTATCGCCATGGCCCGCACCGCCGACCCGCATTCGGCCAGCGCGCAGTTTTTCATCAATACCAGGGACAACGGCTTTCTTGACTTCAAGAGCCAGACCCCGCAGGGCTGGGGCTACGCCGTGTTCGGCAAGGTTATCAAGGGCCAGGATGTGGTGGACAAGATTGAGGCCGTGAGCACGGGCAGAAAGGGCTTTTACGAGGATGTGCCCATCACGCCTGTCATCATCAAAAAAGCTGTGGTCATTGAATAGCGGCAACAGAAGCTTTTTCGGTGAGAAGTGAAAGCGCCCGCGGCGTATTCAGGCAGGTGGGCGGCAAAAGGGGCCAGACGACGCTGCCAGCGCCGGACAGACCGCTTTTGATGAACCATCACGACAAATTACGAGCCGCCAAACGCAAGGCAGATGCGCTTTCTGCCCCGGGGCTTTGGCTGTCTTGTCAGGCTGGTTCGCCTGCGGTATGGTTTTTGAGGCTTGTGACGCGACTTCATGGTGAAGCCGTGCCGGGCCGTCAATCCGCAAGGAGAGAGTGGGATGAAAAAGCTTACGGCGTTGGCCGCGCTGCTGTTGGGCGCGGCTCTGGTTCTGCCCCAGACCCCGCAGGCCCGTCCGGCCTATGCCCCCAAGTACGAGTACAGGCTGAAAAGCGTCATGCCCGTGGCCGGTCGCCAGGGCGTGGCCTGCGACGGCAAGTACATCTATGTGAGCGACAGCAAGAAACTGTTCAAATACGATATGAACGGCAAGCTGCTGAAGCAGAATGACAACCCCTTTGAGGGCTACGCCATTCCCTCCAACCACATTGGCGACATCGACGTGTATAACGGCGAGCTGTACATCAGCGCCGAAAATTTCATGGACGGCGTGGGCAAGGATATCCAGATCGCCGTGCATGACGCGGAGACCCTGAAATTCAAGCGCACCTTCAAGTTCGAGCCCAAATCCGGCCAGATGGAAGTATCCGGCATTACCGTGGATCCGGTCAAGGGAACGGTGTGGATGTGTTCCTGGGTGGGCGAGGAAAGCGGTCGCCATCTCTATGAATACGGCCTGGACGGCAGATACCTGCGCAAGGTGCATTTGCAGCCCGTGCCACAGTGGGTGCAGGGCGTGTTCTACTATAATGGCTCGCTTTTTCTGACCGCCGACGACGGCACCGCCGACGACAATGAGCCTGACCACCTCTACCGCGTGGACGTGACCTCGGCCACCAGCGCGCCCGTGGTGTTGGAAAAGACCTTTGACGAGGCCATCAGGCAGGGCGAAATCGAGGGCCTGTGCGTGGACCCGGCCAGCGGCGACCTGCTGGTGCACATGAACCGCGGCGCGCGCATCGTGCTCGGCATGGGCAAGGGCTTCTACCCCGGCTATGACAAGGAAATTCACGAGCTGTACCGGTATTCCATGCAGCCCGCCGGTCAGCGCCCCCCGCGTCCGTAGCGAAAAAAAGCGCGGGGGAGGCCTCGCCGCGCGTTTTTTGTGATTTTCAGCGTACGGGATGCGGTTCTGCAAGGAGCCGCATCCCGGTTTTTTTAGTTGTCAGCGCCTCGCGAGAACGGCGAAGCGCCGCATGGTCAGGTGGCAGACGGCCACAGCCAGGGCGTCCGAAGTGTCCAGCGCCCAGTCCGCCTCGCGCGCGTTGAGCAGGCGTTTGACCATGAAGGCCACCTGTTCCTTTTCCGCCCGGCCCGTACCCACCAGCGTTTTTTTGACCAGAGTGGGCTCGTAATCGCTGATGCGCAGACCGCAGGCCGCGCAGGCCGCCACAGCCACGCCCCTGGCCTGGCCCAGCTTGAGGGCGCTGGTCGCGTTTTTGGCGGTGAAAACCTGCTCGATGGCCGCTTCGTCGGGCTTGCAGCGGCTGAGCGCCCTGGTCAGCTCGTGGTAAATGCGCGCCAGCCGGTCTGAAAATTCTTTGCCCGCCGGGGCGGTGCGCACCACGCCGCAGTCCACCAGGTGAAGAACTCCGGAAATTTCACGCACCACCCCCCAGCCTGTGCGCTGGGAGCCGGGGTCAATGCCGATGACTGTGACGGGCTGCATACTCTCTTGGGGTCTCGGCGCCGTCTTGCGGAACGCAATTACGGAAAGCGCTTGAAGTTTTCGCCGGCAAGACAGACGGGCGGCGCGCCTCGGAAGCACAGTCGTTCATGATGCCGGGGCGCGCCGCGAAGTTGATGCCGTCGGCGGCAAAAAAGCCAGGTTCAGAAGTCAGCCGCTTCGGGCATGAGCTAATCAGTGGGCATGTCGTCGGGAAAGTCCACATTGGCATAGACGTTCTGCACATCGTCATTGTCATCCAGCGCTTCCATCAGGCGCAGCACTTTCTGACCCATGTCCGCATCCACGGCCACCAGATTTTGGGGAACCATGGCCAGCTCGGCGGACTGCATCTCGACGCCCGTCGCTTCCAGAGAGTCGCGCACGGTCGTAAAGTCGGTCATGGCCGTCTGGATGGTCCAGACATCCTCGTCATCCAGCACATCGTCGGCCCCGGCTTCCAGGGCGGCCTCCATGATCTTGTCCTCGGCGTAGGCGGCTTTGTCCACACTTATGACGCCCTTGCGCTCGAACATCCAGCCCACGCTGCCGTTTTCGCCCATAGAGCCGCCGTGCTTGGTGAAGAGATGCCGCACCTCGGCCACGGTGCGGTTTTTGTTGTCCGTGGCCACTTCCACCATGATGGCGATGCCGCCGGGGCCATAGCCTTCGTAAAAGGCTTCCACAAGATCGCCGCCCGCGTCCTCGCCGGTGCCCTTGCGTATGGCGGCCTCAATCCTGTCTTTGGGCAGGTTTACGGCTTTGGCCGCGGCGATGGCCGCCCGCAGACGGGAATTGCCTGAGGGGTCGCCGCCGTTCTTGGCGGCGATGATGATTTCCTTGGCGGCCTTGGTGAAAACCTTGCCGCGCTTGGCGTCCTGGCGTCCCTTGCGGTGCTGGATGTTGGCCCATTTGCTGTGACCTGACATAAAACCTCCCAAAAACCGTAAAAGTATTGGATTTCCTCACCTGTACAATGATTCCGCGGCCCGCGCGCCGCGTTGCGGCGCGGATGCGCAAAAAACAGTATTTCGCCGGATGCCGCCCGGGCCGCGGGAGCTTCAGTCCAAAACCGGGGACAGCGCCGGCCCGGCGTCGCCGGCCCCGTTTGCGCCGCCGCGAAAGGACAGCGCCGTGAAAAAAGTCTCTTTGCTTTCAGCGCGCGAACTTTTGGGCTTGAAGGATTTGACTGCGCCGAAGGCCTTGCGCATGGGCGCGAGCAGTTCCTGAATATCCGGCCCCATAAAAATCTTGACCACAAAGTTGCCGCCCCGCTTCAGATGCAGGCAGGCCACGGCCAGAGCTTCCTGAGCCAGCTCCAGGGAACGGGCCTGATCCGTGAAGCGGGTGCCCGTGGTGCGCGGGGCCATGTCGCTGATGACCAGATCGAAGGGGCCCAGCTCAAGAAGCCTGGCCTCAAAGGCGGCGGAACGCTGAAAAACGTCCTCCCGCATGAAGAGCACCTGGGGGGGGAAGACCGTCTCCGTGCTCTGGATGTCGCAGGCCAGCACAAGACCCTTGGCCCCCACCTTTTCCGCCGCGCCCAGCGACCAGGAGCCGGGGGCGGCCCCCAGATCCAGCACGCGCATGCCCGGCCTGAGCAGCCGGAATTTGGCGTCCAGCTCTTTCAGCTTGTAGACCGAACGGGCCGGATAATTTTCCCGCTTGGCCTTGAGAAAGTAATGATCGCGATATTCCTTCATAAAAATACCAACACACAAACATACACTTTTTTGAGCTGCTCGCCAAGTCTTGGCGCCGGGGTGGAAACTGTCGGGCGCGTTATGCGTTTTTATTGAGCTATCCATATGAATTTTATATAAATCGGCAACGAGATTTTTCGCGCCGCGCGGCCTTGCGTTATGTGGTTTTGGGCGGCTATGCTGGCGCAACCTTTTTTTGCGAGGGATCATGCCTGACCACGCCCGAACGCCGCGGCGCGTCCGCCTGCCCGATTTCGCCGGGCGCGTTTTGAGCCTGCCTGATGCGCCCGAAGCCTGGGAGCGCCTGGGATCGGGCGCGGCGCTGCTTCTGCTGGGCCTGGGGCCGGGGCGGGCATGGGAACTGCCCTTTGCGCGCGGGACGGAGGTTTTTTGGCTGGAAGAAGCGGAAACCCTGCGGCGGCTGGAGGCTGAGCGCCCCGGAACAGAGGGGCGGCTTCCCGGGCATTGGCGGCGGATCACAGCCGAACAGGCCGTGGAGCTGGCCGGGCGTTGCAGCGTGCGCTTTTACCGCCCCGGCCTGCGGCTGGCCCCGGATTTCTGGGGGCCTCTGCTGGGCCGTCTGGGCGCGTCGCTTCTGGCTGAACACGGGGCGGCGGTGAAAACGGCGGAAGAGGGCGGGCGCGGCCCGGCGCTGCTGCCCGGCACGGAGCGGCAGCTGCTGCATCTGGAATTGCGTCAGGCCCTGGGCGAGGCCGGTTTTGAGCCCGTGCTGGAAACACTGCCGCCGCGCGGGGATGAGGCGCATCTTTTGCTTGCCTGGGAACAGTTGCTGGCCGGGCGCAGACCCGCCCTGCTGCTTTCCGTCAATCTGCGCGGGCTGGATCCGGAAGGGCGGATTTTCTATCTTTGCCGGGCCCTGGGCGTGCCGGTGGCCATCTGGTTTGTGGACAATCCCTGGCAGTTGCTTTCCAGTCTGCGTCTGCCCTGGTGGCGCGAGGCCGCGCTGTTTGTGACCGACGCGAGCTTCATCCCCGGCCTGCGGGCCGCCGGCGCGCGGCGGGTCTGGCATTTGCCGCTGGCTGTGGCCCCGCAGATGTGGCGGGACATGCCGGACGAAAAAGAGGCGGCGCGTCTGGCGCTGCATCCGCCCCTGTTCGTGGGGCGTTCGGCCTTTCCGGGGCGGGAGCGTTTTTTCGCGGCGGCCCGTGTGCCGCGCCCGGCGCAAGAGGAGGCCCTCTCTCTGCTGGAGCGGGCCTCCGGCCCGGCGGATGGCCCGCATTTTCATTGGTGGCTGCAAAAATTGGCTGCGTCTCCCTGGCCGGGGCAGGAGGCGCGTTGCGCCGGCCTGGGCGCGGAGCTGTGCTCGCAAGGCAACCGCGCCCGCTGGGTACGGGCCGGGTTGGCTGCCGGCATGCGCGTGGTGGGCGACGCGGGCTGGCGGGAACTGCTGCCCGGCTGCGATGTGCTGCCGCCTGTGGACTATTATAGGGAGCTGCCGGAATGCTATGGCCGGGCCGGGGCCGTGCTCAACGTGACCAGCCTTCTTTTGCCGCAGAGCCTGAGCCAGCGACATTTTGACGTCTGGGCCGCCGGCGGCCTGCTTTTGAGCGACGCCACGCCGGGGCTGGATATTTTTCCCAGTGCCCTGACCCGGCCCATGACGTTGCGCGACCCGGCGGATCTGCCGCGCCGGCTGGCGGTCCTGCGCGCCGACCCGGCCCAGGCTCTTGAGCTGCGCCGGAACTGGCGGGAGCGCCTGCGCGCGGCGCATACCTATGCGCACCGTGTGGCGCGCATTCGAGAAGTATTGGATGTCTGAGGAAGAGAGCGCGGGCGGAAGCGTGCGGCAGGGGTTGGAGAAAGGCTTGACACTTTGTGCCCTTTTGCCTAAAAAATTCTTTCCACAGCGTTTAACTTGTGGGGAAGTAGCTCAGCTGGGAGAGCATCGCCTTCGCAAGGCGGGGGTCGAGGGTTCAAATCCCTTCTTCTCCACCAAAGATTTCAGGGGTTGCAAGTTTTGCTTGCAACCCTGTTTTTTTGTCCCCGCGCCATTTCCCGCGCGAATTCGGAAAAACAGTTTTACACGCAGGTGTGGGCTGTCTACCGTTGCTTGCGGAATACGGCGGAGCTGACTATACTGGATAACCATAGCCCTTTAGAATTCTGCCCTTTGGTTTACCTGCTGGCGTATAAAAATATGCGCCCTTCTTCCAACGTTTCTGTCCAGAACCGCCATGCCACACAGTGATACCCGATTTTTTACCAATACGGAAAATAGTTCGCCGGTAACGCGCTTTGCGGCAACACTCAGGGAAGCGCGCTTTTTTGATGTGCTTGTCGGTTATTTCCGGGCAAGCGGCTTTCATCTTCTTTGCCATTCTCTTCAGGATGTCGAAAAAATACGCATTCTTGTCGGCCTGAATGTGGACGAACAGTTTTTTTCGGCCTCACAGGGCGCCATGCTTTCCCTGCCCGGCAATCTTCTCTCCCATCAGGAGGCGCGCAATCTTTACAGTCGCCAGGTGGTACAGGAGATGGAATCCGCTGAAGAGACGCAGACAACAGAAGAATCCGCCAGGATTTTTATGCGGTGGCTTCAGCAGGGAAAGCTTGAATTACGCGGCCATCCTAGCCGGAATATTCATGCCAAGGTGTATATTTAGCGGTATCGGGGGAATTTGCTGTACGGCAGTGTCATTACGGGTTCAAGTAATTTCTCCGCGTCAGGGCTTATGGCGCAATGCGAGTTCAATGTGGAGCTCAAGGACAGGCCGGACGTCGATTTTGCCCTGGAGCGATTTGAAAAACTCTGGCAGGAAGGAATTGCGCTCACAGATATTTTTGTTTCCACGGTGCGGCAGAAGACGTGGCTTTCAGAAAGTATCACTCCGCTGGAGCCTCGTCCCAAAGACTGGAAACCCGCGTATCCCGGTGAAAAATGGGTGGGACGCAAGGCAGGCTCATATAAGTGGTATGAAATTCAGGATAATATTGCTTATTATAAAGAATTTTTAAAGGAGAAAATTGTTGTTGCTGCCATGAGGCAAGTTTTTTTTGCTTTTTTGGATACGGGGAATACTCATGGAAATGATAAAACAACAATTATAAAAGCTATTGAAAGAATTTCTCTCTTATGTATACTCAACTCTAAATTATCCATGTTTTACATAAAAAGAGTTTGTTCAAAATGTAGTGGTGACACTTTTGAATTTAAACAACAATATTTATATCAAATCCCAATTTCAAAAAAATATATAGAGTATGCAGAAAAACTAAAAAATATCTATTATATTATAGAAAATATGCTTGCATGTGATCCAGCTGCTGATATTACGGCACAGGAACGCACGATAGACGAGCTTGTTTACGACTTGTATGGGCTATCAACGCACGAACGCGATATTATAGAAAACGATATACGGCAGAGAGGCTGACAATGACGGAAGAGACGCGACAGGATAATCACATGGCGACGGTAGTTGTCCCCGAAATGGATGCGGAGCTGGAAGGGAATGATACCAGCACGCCGCAGGAAGAAAAGGAAGAACGCATTACCCGGCCCTTTGATACGCGGGCCATCCGCATTGAGTCCAAGTCCGGCAATATGAATACCCTACTGTCCCGGCTGGAAAATGACGAGATTGACCTTGAACCAGATTTCCAGCGCCTGGGCGGTATCTGGAACAAAAAGAACCAGTCCCGTCTCATGGAATCGCTCATGCTGCGCATTCCCATTCCGGCGTTTTATTTTGACGGAACAGATGATGAAAGATGGCTTGTGGTGGACGGTCTGCAACGTCTGACGGCCATTCGCCGTTTTGTTATTGATCAGGATTTGAAGCTGTGCGATCTGGAGTACCTCAAGGAACATGAAGGCAAAACCTTTTTCGAGCTGCCGCGCCCCTTGCAGCGGGCCATCCGGGAGGCGGATATCGTCTGGTATCTCATCATGCCCGGAACGCCGGACAATGTGAAATTTGACGTTTTCCGGCGCATCAATACCGGAGGCCTGCCCCTCAGCTCGCAGGAAATCCGCCATGCCCTCAACGGCAAGCCTGTGACGGACGTTATCCGCAACCTGGCGGAAAGCGAAGAGTTCAAGCGGGCGACCGCGTACGGCCTTTCAGACAAACGCATGGACGACCGCGAATGCGTGACCCGCTTTCTGGTTTTTGCCGTGTTTCCGCCGGAGAGCTATGACAAGGACGACTTCGACGCCTTTCTGAATGCCGGCATGATGTATCTGAATGCTCACCCGGAATTGCTGGATGACTTGCAGCCACGTTTCCTGCGCGCCATGCGGGCGGCGGAACGCATCTTTGGCAATGACGCCTTTCGCAAACGCTATTACAGCAATGCCACGCGCTTTCCGGTCAATAAGGCCCTTTTCGAGAGTTGGAGCGTCAACCTGGATGCCTGCACTGATGAGGAACTGCAACTCCTGGAACAGGAAAAAGACAGTCTCAAGGGGGTCTTTATGCGCCTCATGCGCGAAGACAGCGTCTTTGAAAAGGCGGTCACACAGGGCACGGGCTCCATTTCGCGCGTCAAATGCCGTTTTAGAGAAATTCGCAAGCTGATCCAGGAGGTTCTGTATGCTTAAGGCTATGGGGCTGACAAATTTCAAGTGCTTCCAGCTGCAAAGGATCGCCTTTCGCCCGTTGACGCTGCTGACGGGCGTGAACAGCGCGGGCAAAAGCACGGTGATTCAGGCCCTGCTCCTCCTGCAACAAAATTTCGCATCCTGCGGGGAAGAGGTGGCATCCTCCTGCCCGCCAAAACAAGGTGAGGCAGGAGGGAAGCTGTTCCTGTCCGGGGGGCTGGTCAACCTCGGCCTGCCGGAGGATGTGCTTTACAGCAATGCCGATGATGATGCCTTTGGCATCGCCATTGAACGGGATGAAGCGACCTTCTCCCTGAAGGCCGTTCTTGACGGTGACGCGCTGCGCGCCGAGTGGGATATTATGGCTTGCCCGGAACTTGCGTACTTCCAGTATCTGCACGCGGATCGCCTGTGCCCGCAAACGCTTTTCCCCATGCCGAAGGCTGGGCGGCTCTCCTCTAACGCCATCGGCAATAAAGGCGAATTTGCCGCCTATCACCTGCACGCCTTTGGGCAGACAAAAATTGTTCACGCCGACACTTCCGGGCCAAACCTGCTGGCCCCTGATGCCGCCGGGGATTCCACAAGCCTGCACATACAAACCGAAGCATGGCTTTCGCAGCTGGGCGCGCCGGTACGCATCCAGACGGAACGGCCTGCAGGCACGGATGCCGTGGTGCTGCGTTTTTCCTTCCCGGATATTTCCCACAGCTACTACCGCCCCACCAATGTGGGCTTTGGCCTGACCTATGCTTTACCCGTCTTTGTCGCTGCCCTGCGCGCGCCGGCCGGCTCGCTGCTGATCGTGGAAAATCCCGAAGCCCACCTTCACCCCAGGGGACAGGCTCTCATGGGGCACTTTTTGGCACGCGCCGCCGCCTGCGGCGTTCAGGTCATCATCGAGACACACAGCGACCATGTGCTCAACGGCATTCGGGTCGCGGTCAAACAGGGCGCTATTGCGCATGACAACGTACAAGTCAATTTCTTTCACCAACAGGACGGCACAAGCTGCGTCAGTACCCCGCACATCGACAAGGACGGGCATCTTGATCTCTGGCCGGAAGATTTTTTTGACGAATGGGACAAGCGGCTTTCGGAATTGCTGTAGGGGGCGGGCATGGATCAGGTCTTCAACGAGCTGTCGCTTTCCGCTTCGCTGCCGGATAGCCATGTCGCCTACGCGGCCCTGCTGAAGCTGAAAAAAGCTTCCGACAAGCTGAATGCTTTGGGCTTTTCCCCGCAAATCCGCGTCACCGAAGATTTTGCCGCGCGCCACGTCACACCGGGCTGCACGATCCGCGATTACCTGAAAAGTCCCGCCGCCGGTAAGGACAAAACGCTGCGCCAATGGCTGTTGATGCGCTTTTCCTCTGTGCCCTATGTGGAGCAGCTTTGCGTCGATGCGGGAATGACAGTTCTTGAAGAATACGTCATAGACGAAGAACCATGCAAAGGTTTGGCATTGGCGTTCCTCTGGGACATCCCCGCGCTTTCTCTTGCCGGGGATGCCCGTTTTGTTCCTCCTCATATCACACTGACACGCAACAGCCTCAGTGAGGCTGATGCGCCTGTTTCCGAGGAGGAATGCCGTGTCGGACTTATTTGCGGGGAAGACGACATTCCTCCCCACGAGGAAAGCATCAAGGCCCTATTCTGCGAACCGGCCAACACGGGGCAGGAACTGCTGGACTATGCGCACCGCCGACTGACCCGTCTGCTTTTCAGCGCTGTAGCGGAAGGGCAACTCAAGGATATGCCGCAAGGCCATATCCGGCTGCCGCGTATCCGCAAGATACTGGAGGAGCTCCAGCGCGCCATGCAGGACGCTGTGGCGACGCGAAACTTTTGCCCCAAGGGATTCAAGTATGCCCCGGCAGAAGGGGCTACCGCTACCCAAGGCAGAAAAGGGCAAAAGCATACGTTCAGCTTTGTGGAAACCGATAAACAGGGAAACGACGCAGAACGCTCTCTGCTCTGCGAGTCCCATATGCGCATTGCCAGCGGTGATCGCGTCTACTTCTATGCCGATACCAGCAAGAAAACCGTCTATGTCGGCCACATTGGCGAACATTTGCCCGGCAAGAAGTTTGGGTAGACGAAGAAGCGTAGAGAAATGGCGAGGCGATAATGCAAATATAGCTCTTTTATTCCGGCAGGTTATCCATGCAAGTATCAGAAATGTCGTACCACATTTCTACCTACGGATATACCCACAAAATGTTTGGATGCAAGCGGACGAGGCTGGACTTCGGGAAACCGTACTGGAAAGAAAAAACAAAGAATGCCAAGGTCTTTTGGACTTTGGCATTCTTCTTTGTACCCAAATTTGGCGTCCCCAAGGGGATTTGAACCCCTGTCGACGGCGTGAAAGGCCGTTGTCCTGGGCCGGCTAGACGATGGGGACGCATGTGCTGGCTGGGCTGCAAGGACTCGAACCTTGATTAGCGGAGCCAGAATCCGCCGTCCTGCCAATTGAACGACAGCCCAACGCGAGGTGAAAACATAGATGAAGCGGTTGGGATTGTCAATTATTTTTCGTCTAAAATTCAGAAAGTTTTTCCAGCGGGGATGGTTACGGCGTTCTGACCAAAATGTCGCGAATGGGGTGATTCGCGGCTTGAAAGTGGGCATGTGGTTGTGTATAATGCTTACGGTTATTAGGCCGGATCAAAAGAGTGTTAACGGCGCTACGGCACACTCCGGCTGGTCGGACGTGTCTAAAAACAGTAGATGCTGACAGGAGGAAAGGGATGTCTCAGGAAAGTTCGGCGATTGTTGTCGACAGAGCAAAGTCGCAATGGTCCGATTTGTGGAAAAAGGAAGATTACTGGGCTATCTGGATTGGCTTCTTCATCCTGGTTGTGGCCCTTTGCACGGTCTTCGGCGGTCGGCAGGGTCTGGAGGACAAATACAACCAGTACGCGGCGGTCATGAAGACCGAGTCCGCCAAACCGTTCAAAACTGTGGCATGGTATGAGGCCTCCGCCGCTCAGAAGGGGCTTCAGGGGCAAAAACTGGCCTCTGTCAAGGCGATCATTGACCAGTTGAAAACGCCGGCCCGCTGGCAGTCCAATCCTCTGGACGCGCTGATGATGTCGAAGGCTCAGGCTGACAAGGCCAATGAAGCCGTTCAGCCGAAAGTTGACGCGGCCAAGCAGGCTGAAGCCGCCGCCCTCGCCCTGGCCAAAGAGGCTGAAGCCGCCGCCGCCGGAGCCGCGTTCGGCGACGCCACGCTGAACGCCGCCGCTGAAAAGGCCATCGGCGAGTGGCAGGCCGCCAAGAAAAAGACGGCCGACGCCGCCAAAAAGCTGGTCAAGCCCTTTAACCGCATTCCCTCGCTGATTGTGCTTGGCCTCGTGCTGGCGGTGCTGACCTCCATCGGCGCCATGTTCATGGGCTTTAACGTGGGCAAGTTCTTTGTCGGCTTCCTGGGCGTGTATCTGCTCTGCGTGCTGGCCAGCATTCTCGGCAATCAGAAAACCATGCGGCTTTACGGCCTCAACGCCGAAATCTGGTCCATCGCCATCGGCATGATTGTCGCCAACACCATTGGCACGCCCAAATGGCTCAAAGAAGGCGCGGAGGTGGAATACTTCATCAAAACCGGTCTGGTGCTGCTGGGCGCGGAAGTGCTCTTCCACAAGATCATGGCCATCGGCATCCCCGGCATTTTTGTGGCCTGGGTTGTGACGCCCATCGTGCTGATCAGCACCTATATCTTCGGCCAGAAGGTGCTGAAGATGCCTTCCAAAACCTTGAACATCGTCATTTCCGCTGACATGTCCGTCTGCGGCACTTCGGCGGCTATCGCCACGGCCGCCGCGGCGCGCGCCAAAAAAGAGGAGCTGACGCTTTCCATTGGTCTTTCGCTGACCTTCACGGCCATCATGATGGTCGCTATGCCGGCCTTCATCAAGGCCGTCGGCATGCCTGAAGTGCTTGGCGGCGCCTGGATTGGCGGCACCGTGGACGCCACGGGCGCTGTGGCCGCCGCTGGCGCGTTCATCGGCCCCAAGGCCCTTCAGGTGGCCGCTACCGTCAAGATGATTCAGAATGTGCTCATTGGCGTAACCGCTTTCTGCGTGGCCATCTACTTCTCCACCAAGGTTGAGGGACGGGCCGGCGAAAGCGTGGGCGCCATGGAAATCTGGCATCGCTTCCCCAAGTTCGTCATCGGCTTCCTGGCTGTCTCCGTCATTTTCTCGCTGATCAGCAGCGGACTCGGCGCGGACTTGAGCAAGATGCTGGTGGATAACGGCACCAACAAGATTTCCGTGCCGTTGCGCGGCTGGTTCTTTGGTCTGGCCTTTGTCGCCATCGGCCTGACCACCAACTTCCGCGAACTGGGCAAGTACTTCAAGGGCGGCAAGCCCATCATCCTGTATGTATGCGGCCAGTCCCTGAACCTGTGCCTGACGCTGCTCATGGCCTGGATCATGTTCTACAAGGTCTTCCCCGAAATCACGGCCAAGATCTAACGCTCATTGCATGAAGGGCCGCCGTGCTTCGGCGCGGCGGCCCTTTTTTATATGGGGGGGCCATGTCGCCTGTCATACGCAATCTTTTGAAAATGGGTGGCTTAGCCGTGGCCCTGTGGTTCTTTTTTGCCGTACTGACGCCGCGCCTGGTGGCTTTGTCGCCCGCCTGGCAGCGCTATGACGCGGCGCAGGAGCAATACGGTCTGGACAGTGGGGCATTGTACTACTCTAACGTGCCCGCCACCCAGGAGGCTGAAGAGGCTACGAGACGGGCTGTGCGCGAGGGCATGCGGCAGCGGCGCATGATGGCGGCGGAACACTGATGCCAGATGCGCCGCTCTATGTGGTCAGCGGCTGCCTGGCCGGTCTGGCCTGCCGTTATGACGGCGGCAGTAACCCCTGCGCGGCGGTGATCCGCCTGGTGGAAGAAGGGCGGGCTGTCCCGGTCTGCCCGGAAAGTCTGGCGGGATTATCCGTGCCCCGTCTCCCCTGCGAGCTGGCGGGAGGGCGTGTTCTTTCCCAGGACGGACGGGATTTGACAGAGAGCTTTCTGCGGGGCGCTCAACTGGCCCTGAGCGCAGCGCAACGCTGCGGCTGCACGGCGGCCATCCTTAAAAGTCGTTCCCCTTCCTGTGGTTTTGGCCAGATTTATGACGGCACGTTCAGTCGCAGATTGTGTCCCGGCGAGGGCATCTGGGCCCGGTTGCTGCGTGAGGCTGGTTTTGCCTTGTTCAGTGAGGAGCGCTTGCCGCCAGGCTTGGGCGGAAAGGATGCGACGAATCCCGGGACAGTGATCAGCCCGCATCAGGAATAGGGCGCACCCTCATAAACATTGGGGCTGTTCCGGCGTCGTTGATGCCTGCGAAATCCGCCCTTCGTGAAGCGTGCGGCGACCGCGAACATGGACGCCGACCCCTTGCCGCGCGCATGAGAACCGGCGAAGCGGCAAAGTGCCACATAGTGCAAACTATTGAGGCCCATAACGATATGCAAATGAGGGTTGAGCCTAATAGCGTTCCGGCATGAAATGCGGCGGCAGGCTGTTGTCCGGCTGTTCGGAAAGTTTTTCCCGCAACAGGCGGATGATGGCCAGAGCGCCGGCCAGTTCCCTCTCAAGCGTGTCCAGTTGAGACTGTTGGGCCGTCAGCGCCGCGTCCAGCTCTTGCAGGCGCTGTTCCTGAAAGAAACTCGCCTCTTCCAGGCGGTTCAGGCGTTGTTCCCTATCTGGCATGGTTTTCTCCCTGGCTCGTTATTTGCGTCACTTCGCACTCGAATTCGTTAATTTTGCAAAAAGTGGGGCAACACCCCGGTAAAAGCAAGGGCATTTCCACCGCCGACGCGAAAGAAATGTTGCCCGGGGGGAAGGCCTGTTTCAGCGCGGAGGCCTTTCAAAGGCTCACGCGAGCTGCGTTTCACCAGCGGAGGCGTTTCTGGCGTGGGGTTCGGGCATGCGCCACGCGCCGGGCAGGGGAGCCGCTATTTCCGCGGCATCGCCCAGATAGGGATTGAAGTAGCCGTAGCGCAGCCAGGGGCAAAGTTTTTTGAGCCGCTTCATGAAGACGGCCAGACCCATGCTCGGAGCCATGCCCAGGGCGTCGCCCGTCTCCGCGCCGCCGCTCATCAGCCGAAAATACCATTCCGGGTCAATGTTCAGGTTCCGCCACTGGATCATGCTCACGCCGTCCTCTCCCGCCAGGCGGGCCAGGGCCTCCAGTTCCTCCTCGGTATCCGTGACGCCGGGAAAAAAGAGAAGATTGAGCGAGACGAAGACGCCGCGCCGCCGCGCCTCGCGGATGGACGCGCGCACGTCGCTGAAACTGTAGTTGGCGGGGCGGTAGTAGCGCTGGTAGAGGTTTGCGCGGGCGCTGTTGCAGCTCACGCGCAGGCTGGTCAGCCCGGCTTCGGCCAGGCGGGCCACGGCTTCGGGGCTGGAAGCGTTGGTGTTGCAGTTGACTGTGCCCCGACCGCCTCCGGCGCGGAACAGGCGCACGCTTTCCACCAACAGGTCGGCGTTGGTCAGGGGGTCGCCCTCGCAGCCCTGGCCAAAGGAATAGACAGGCGTGGCCCTCTCCCGGCTCTGGTGCAGGCGCATGACCTCCACAATTTCAGAGGCGTCGGGCGTGAAGGCCAGGCGGCACTGGGGCGTCACGGCCACGGGCGAATCCTTGTCCTGGGCCGAGATGCAACCCACGCAGCGCGCGTTGCAGGCGCGCGAGGTGGGCAGAGGCGCTTCATAGCGGCCCAGGGCGAAGTTGCGCGCCGCCGGACAGTCATAGCGCAGTACGCAATTATTCAGAATATGGCGGATCAGGCGGTTGTCTGGATGTTCGCGCAACAGCCGTCGCACGTTCTGTTCAATGCGGCCGCGCGGAATGCGGCGGAACTGCTGGCGCGGGTCCTGATCCACCTTGCGGGCGCAGACGTAAAAGCGCCCGCGGGCGAAGCCCACCGCGCCGTAAGCGAAAAGGGGCAGCAGGGGCGCACCCGCTTCGCTTTCATAGGCGGGATGCGCGGAGAGCGTGTGCGCGGGCGCGGCAAAGGCGGCCACGGCCAGCTGATCCAGCGCCTCAATTTTGCCGCTTTCCGGATTCAGACCCACAGCCCGGCGGCCCGGCAGAAGAAAGAGTTCGCTTTCATCAGGCAGGGGCGTCAGTTCGTCCGGGCGCGGCAGACCCCATTGAGCCCCCCTGCGGCAGACCATCAGCAGATCGGGGTCGTCATAGATGTTGCCCTCCCCATCGGCCATGACCAGATGCGGTTCAGGACGCCGCGCTGTCATAAATCCTCCTTGCCCAAGCCGGGGTGAACGTATATAAGCGGAAAAGCGCGATACGGGCGGGCGTTCCCCGTTCGTCCGACGCGCACAGCGTTTTTGTGAGGCCCGCCATGTTTTCCATCATGTTGTTCATTTTTTTATGTTTTCTGGGCATGCTGGCTGTGCTGTTCCATATGCTGCGCAGTCAGGAGCGCCTCTGTCGCATCTTGCAGGACGAACACGCCCAGATGCGCGTCCTGCTGCGGGCCATGGAGTCGCGCCTGGATGCTCTGAGCGGCGTGGATGGCCCAGCGCCCCGGCCCACCGGCGCAGCGCCGGCCCATGACCCTCTTTTGCGTCTGAGCTTTGAGGAACCGCTTCAGCCGGGCCGTCCGGGCAAGGATGAAAAGCCCGCCACTGACCCCGCGCTGGATCTGCATTTTGATCCGCTCGCGGACGACCCCGCAAATCCCCGCTGATTCCGCCGCTGTTCAGCCCGCCAGGCCAAAGTCGCCTCTGGCCGCCGCCAGATAGGCCTGCTTGATGGCCGGCGCCGTCAGTTCCCCGGCCCAGAGCAGATAGGGCATTTTCAGACACTGCTCGCGGATGGCCTCGGCTCTGGCCTGTCGCGCGGCGATCAACGCTGTGGCGTCCTGCATCCAGAGATCACAGAGCTGATCCGTAAATGCCTGGGCCCGATGCCGCGCGCGATGCCCGGCATTGATCTCGGCCAGAGCCGTTTCACCGATATAGGTTATCAGCTCGGGGGCGTTGAGCAGCAGCCTGATGCGGAACAGCGCGTCGCCCACATCGTCCGGCGCGTAACCCACCAGATGTTCGCCGTCCACAAAAAGCCCGGCCAGGCCATGGCCCACGCGCGGCGTCAACAGGCAGCCGCCGCAGCCCATCGCCTCAAAAACCCGGAAATTCAGGTCGCCGTGCTCGCAATGATTGAGCAGGATGCGCCCCTGCGGGAAAAGCGCGCGATAGTCGCCGCGCTGCACATGCAGGCCCGGCAGGCGGCGCGCCAGATTTTGCAGAAAGGCGGCGCGCCGGGGCGTGTTTTCGTTGACCGTGCCCACGAACAGGCAATCCCAGAGTTTGGGCGCATCGGGGTTCGGCTGGTCCCCGTCCTGGGCGAAGGGGGGCGACCACCAGACCCGCCCGGGCGGCAGAAAGGGGCCGGAAAAGCGTTCCAGATGATCGCGCAGAGAAACCAGACAGGCGTCAAAAGCCTGGGCATACAGGGGCTGCCAACTGTGGATATGCGAATCCACACTGTAAAAAACCGTCAGGCAGGGAAAGCGCTCCACGCCCAGCACGAAAGGCGGGCGGCTTTTATCAGCCACCACCAGCACATCCGGCGTAAAACCGGCCAGACGCACCAGCTCCTCCCAGCAGAACACGCGGGCATCTTCAAAATTATGCAGGGCCACATCCTGCCAGCCGCAGTCGCGCAGGGCATGACAGAAAAACGGGCTGCCGATCCATAAAAGACGTTGCATAGCCCCCCAGAGGCGGCCAAAACCCGGCTGACGCCGTCCGCCGGGCTGTTGCCAAAGACGGCAAGATAAAATAGGTTTTCAACCTAGCCCTGACGCCCCGCGGCGTCAAGGCGCGGAACAGCGGGCGGCGTTTCGGCGTATTCGGCCGGGCGGGCGTTCTCCGCGTTCTTGGCGCTCAACAGCTTGAGCCGGTATCAATCATGTTTTTGAGTTCCTGCCGTACACGGCTTCTCTTGCGCATCTTTCTGGCGCTGCTGATTGGCCTGTCTGTTCTGCTGGCGACGGCCATCCATCTTTTGCAGCGCAACCCCGAAGCCCTCACCCGCCATTATCTGGACGAGCTTTCCAGACGCACCGGCCTGGTTTTTGCCGTGGAGGGCGTGGATGTGGCCCTTTTGCCCGTGCCCTCCATCGCGGTGAGCAACGCTTCGGTGGAAGGGAACGGCCTGCATTTCTCCGTGGCCTACGCCACCCTGCGCCCTGATTTCTGGGCTCTGCTGCGCGGGGCCTTTGAGCCGCGCAATGTTTCGTTGCTGCGGCCCCGGCTGCGCGGCGCGCTGCGCCTGCCCCTGGGCGACCCTGAGGCGCTGGCGGGAGGCTATGGCGGCGGGGGCGGCGCTTTGCCCGAACTGCCTGATGACTGCCGCGTGACCATTGTTCAGGGCGAGCTTGATCTGACGGGCGCGGACGGGGCGCGCCTGCAACTGGACGGCCTGCAATGCCGCCTGGATACGGAGTCTCCTGCCCGCGTCAGTGGCCGCGTGTTTCTGGGCGCGGCGCTGTTGCGGCGGCAGGGGGCGTCTCTGGTTCGTCTGGATCATTTTCTGGTTGAAGGTGAAAGCGATCTGCGCGAGCCGCTCACGGCCACGCCCAGGCTGCTGGTCAGCGGCGCGCTGCGCTGGCCGCCCCACCTGGAGCAATTCAGGCTGGCGCTCAATTTGCAGGGGGAATCCACAGGCTGGACCGCGCGCGCGGATCTGCGCGGGGCCCTGGCCAGAGATCGGGAATCGCTGCCCTTCGGGCTGGCCGGCACGGCGGCCATGCGCGGCGGCAAGCAAGGCGTCAGCCTGGAGCGCATACAGCTGGAATTTGGCCCGGACAGCGGGGAACTCAGCGGAACATTGCGTCTGCCGGGCATGGGGCAGGGCTTCAGCCTGGACGGCCGCCTGCTGCTGCACCGCGCGAGCCTGACCCAATGGCTGGGTTTTGCCCGCAACCTCGCGCCCGGCCTGCAGCTGGCCCTGGACAATCTCACCGACGGCAGTCTGGATTTTCATCTGGACGGTCAGGGCCTGAAAGTGCCGCGCATCGCGGTGCGCTGCGCCGGGGCGCGCTTTACCGGCTCGGGGGGCGTGGCCAGTTGGGCCAGACCGGAGGTGGCTCTTGACCTCAAGGCGGATCGCCTCAATCTGGGGCTGGCCATTCCCGAATCCGTGGGCAAGCCGCCGCCGGCGCCCCGTTTTTTTCACGAAGCGCTGACGCCCATGCCCGGCGAGCCCCTTCAGCCCGGCGAAACCGGCATAGGGTACGACATTCGTCTGGCCGCTGCCGGCGTGGATTACGGCCCCCTGTTCATCGAAGACGCCAGGGTGGTCATCACCCCCGGCAAGCTGGATAAAAACGGGCTGGAAGACACCCTGATCACGGCGGACGGGCGGCTTTACGGCGGCGACCTGCACGGAGAGTGCATACTGGGCGGCGGACGGGCGCACGCCTATGCCATTTCCATGCGCCTGCGTGACGTGAACGGCGCGCCCCTGGGCAGAGCCTTGCCCGTTTTGCCGGTCAAAAGCGGCCGCCTGCGGGCCAATGTGGAGATCATGAGCCAGGGGCGGGAGCTGGCGGAATTTCTGGGCAAGCTCAGGGGCGTCATAAACGTGCGCGGCGAGCGGGGCGGCCTGCGCCTGCCCGATGCCGCCGGCGATCTGGCTTTCAGCGATATGGAGGTGGAGCTCAGGGCGCGCTCCGCCGTGTGGGAAAAGGGGCGTCTGGGTCTGGACGGACAGTGGCGCGGCGCTCTGAACAGCGCGAACCTCAACGGGCGGGCCGATCTGGACGGCAGGCTCTGGTTCGGCGGCAGCGGCAATCTGGATTTCCGAAACCTGCCCGGCAATCTGAGCCTGCGCCTGAGCCCGGCGCTCAGCTCTCTGCCCGAAGGCTTGCAGGCGGATATCAGCGGCGATTTTTCCTGTCAGGGCGCGCGCGGCCTGTTTGCTGTCGGCAACGCGCACGCCAGCGCTTTGGGCGTGGAGCTTCGGGGGCAGGCCCAGATCAGCGGCGGCAAGGGCGGCCTGGCCTGGCAGGGTTCGGTTTCGGCTCTCAGCCGTAACCTGAACCGCACCCTGCGGCTGGCATTCAATACGGCGGCCAAACTGCCGCCGAGCCTGAACAGGGTCAGCCTTGAAGCGGATTTCAAGGGCGGCCCGGACGCTCTTTCGCTGAGCAATATCCGCGCCCGCCTGGATCAGAGCGTGATTGACGGTTCGCTGAGCGTCTCTCTGCGCGCGCCGCAGCCGGGGCTGCATATGGCTCTCGGCGTGGATACGGTTGACCTGAATCGTTATGTGCATGACCAAAAGGACGCACCGGCTCAGCAAAAGGGCGCTGCCGGGCCGTCAGGTGAAAAGTGGAATTTCGGCTTCATGCGCGACTTCAACGCCAGGGGCGAACTCCGCGTCAAGAATCTGATCGGCTGGCGCTTCAAAGCGCAGGAGCTCAAGCTGCCCTTCACGCTGGAGAACGGCCTGCTGCATTGCGGCCCCGGCACGGCCCGTTTTTATGGTTCAACCCTGCAAAGCCAGAGTAAAATCGACTTTACCAGGGGGCTGCGCTTTGAAAGCTCTCTGGCTGTGGCGGACTTTGATCTGGCCGCCGCCAGTCGCGACAGGGGCGGCGACGCGGTTCTGGGGGGCCGGGGCAGCCTCAGTTCCGAGGTGCGCGGCGCGCTGACCGGGCCGGGCCAGCTGCCCGCGGCGCTGGACGGGGCCTGGCGCTTTACGGTGCGGGACGGTTCCTATCAGAAACGCGGCGGCGACGGCAGGCTCAAGGGCAAGCCCACACTTTTCGGTCTGGCTTCGGCATCGGGTTCCATCACGGCGGGCGTGGTTCGCAGCCAGGACTTCATTCTTCAGGGGCCGGGCCTGAAAGTGCATGGCGGCGGCCGGATAAACCTGAACGACGAGACGCTGGACTGCAACTTTACCGTAAATATGAAAAATCTGCCTGATTTCCCCCTGCGTCTCTACGGCAGCCTGCACGACAGCAAGAGTTCCATCGGCGCGGGCAAGCTGATTCTGAACACCATCGGCGGCATCACCTCCGGCTTTGTGGACGTGCTGGGCGGCATTGTCGAAGGCGCCTGGAAGCTGTTTCGCTGAACCATGACAGGCGGCGGCAGTGCTTCATCGCGCGGCTGGTTGTGAAGCAATGCGCATGAAAGCCCCCTGCGCCGCTATTTTTTGTCGCAGCCTTTGCAGGCCGCGCCGTCGCCGCTTTTGAAAATGATCAGGGGGCAGTTTTTGCAGATATCCCCACCAGGAAAGTAATCCCCCGGCCGCGTCACGGAACTGGATCCGCTTTTTTCGATGCGCTGAAGCAGACGGCGCGCCACAGCCTCCAGATGCTCGCCGGGGATAAAGACATAGGTCTCGCCGCGTTCGGTCTTGCCCGCGTTATACGCGCCGGAGCAGGGGGGACAGTGGTTAAAGGTCTTCTGTCGCCAGCAGAAGACGGAACCGCCGCAGGCCGAGGAACTCATGGTGATCTGGGGACGCAGGGGATGCGTATCGGTGGCGGCCATGTAGTCCACGGCCAGGTGGTAGGCCTGTATGCTGTCGCAATAAAAATGAACCACATGCGGCGGCAGCGCCGCCTTGCCCAGCGGCCCCGCGGCCACAGCCCTGACGCCGTTCATGGGCAGACGCGGTTTGGAGAGAAGAAAGCGCTTGACCTGCGCCTCGTCCACGCAATACTTGAGCTGGGATTTCACTTCTTTTTCATCAATATCGCGCCAGCCGAAGCTGACCCGGGCGTTGGCGCAGGCGAGAGTTTCCGCCGTTCCCAGTACGGTTTTGCCCTGCATGCGCGCCGCCGTCTCCCACTGGCAGAAGGTCAGCGGCTTGACCGGAACCACATGCGGGGTGCTGCGCCTGAACTCTTCCACATCCTTGTCGGTAAACAGCCAGGTCACGGCTACGGGATGGTGGTAGAGGCGCAACTGCTCCATAAGAATGGATTCCATCTCCTGAAAAGACAGGGGCATGATTCCTCCTTGCGGGCAGAACTCGTGAACACGGCGTAAATGCGGCCGGAGTATTCACCAGGGGAAGCCGCGAGGCTCCCCGCGGCGCGGGATATTTCCAAGACAGCATATTCTAAAATATGCCCTGAGTAAACACGCGGCGCGATATCTCTGCCTAGGGCATAACCGGTTTGGGCCATTCCGCGTTCAGACAGAGCGGCAAAACGGAGCGACGGGGAAACACCCGGCCCGAAGGCTGAAGGGGGCGGGCCGCATCTCGCCGCCTTCCTCTCCGGTTGAGCGTGCCGGGCATGCGCATGCGGCGGGCGTGGCCTGTCTTGTCCGCACACGCCGTCCGTTCTTCGCCGCTCCCGTTGACAGGATGTTTTTTTCGGGCTAGAACCGCAGAGAGCGTGTTCTTTTTTGCACAAATCAACATCCGGTTCCGTCAAGGAGAGCAACCGTGAATATTCTGATTTTCGGTCCCAACGGCAGCGGCAAGGGTACCCAGGGCAATCTGATCAAGCAAAAGTACAATCTCGCGCACATTGAATCCGGGGCCATTTTCCGCGAACATATCGGCGGCGGCACGGAACTGGGCAAAAAAGCCAAGGCCTATATTGACCGCGGCGATCTGGTGCCCGACGACATCACCATCCCCATGGTGCTGGAAACCCTGAAAACCAAGGGCAAGGACGGCTGGCTGCTGGACGGCTTCCCGCGCAATATGGTGCAGGCCGAAAAACTGTGGGACGCCCTGCAGAAGGAAGGTCTCAAGCTCGACTATGTGGTGGAAATTCTGCTGCCGCGCGAAGTGGCCAAAAACCGCATCATGGGCCGCCGCCTCTGCAAGGAAAACAATAACCACCCCAATAATATCTTTATTGACGCCATCAAGCCCGACGGCGACAAGTGCCGCGTCTGCGGGGCGGCGCTTTCCACCCGCAGCGACGACCAGGACGAGGCGGCCATCAACAAGCGCCATGACATTTATTACAATACTGTGGACGGCACCCTGGCCGCGGCCTATTTTTTCAAGAATCTGGCCAGTCAGGGCAAGACAAAGTACATTGAGCTTAATGGCGAGGGCAGCATCGATTCCATCAAGGAAACCCTGCTTTCCAAGCTGGACTGAGCCGCAGCCGGCATGACCGCAAGCGCCCCGCAAGGGGCGCTTTTTTTGCCAAGGGGCAGGCAGCCGTCAGCAACTGCCTCATCAGCTAAAGGAGCGCTGTTCTGGCGAGAGAGCGATTGTCTTTCGCGTCAACGGCGATGCTTTTTATGAGGGCTGAACCCGGAAGGTTTTGCCTTTGAAAATGTCTGCCAGCCATGATTCCACGCGGGTTTCACGCCTCCAGCGGAGCTGACGCCGCAAGTGAGTGGCGGCCTTCGATGTGGCGCGGAGTCTCGCCCCGCCGGCTCCGTGAGCATTTCATGCGCGAAACGCTCTGGCTTCCAGTGAAAATGCCGGGAGGCGTCTGACCTGATCGGCATCTGGAGACTGGCTGGCGCAGCCCTCTGAAAGCCGAAAAGAATGTTGCATTCTGTCTGGCTGAACATTTCATAAAAATATTCTTATGAAATGTTCAGCCTATTATCGTGACAGCACAGGCCGTCATTGCAAACGCTCCGCGCCTGTCGGGAGCTGACGGCCACTGTGAGGCCCAAACGCTCCTTGCCGGCGCGAGGCTCCAATGCGGCGCGATATTGACTGTTGCACTGTGCAAGCTCAAAGCCCGCCTGTTTTAGTGATGGTGGTTGCAGCCGCCCCGGCAAAGCTGTTCAGTGCCGAACGCCTGCAGTTTGCCTTCCGCAAAAGCTCTCAGGGCATCGCCCACCGAGGCATGCCCAGCGCTGTAATACACAGTGATGCCCGCCGCCTGCATGGCGTTAAGCGGGCGCATGCCCATGCCGCCGGCCAGCAAGGCGCGCACGCCCTGCGCGGCCAGTTCCTGCACAGGCTGAAGACAATTGCCGTGTTCATGCCCACTGTTGGGCAGCACACGCACGCCACTGACAGCGCCGTTTTCCACAAAAGCCAGAGTATATGCGTCGCAGTGGCCAAAATGCGCGCTGGGCGCGGCTTCCAACCCGCCAGGCGCATCAGAGGGAACAGCCACAAAAATTTTTTCGCTCATTTGAGTTTCTCCTTGAAGATTGGTTTCCTCGGTCAAGGCGCACACGCCGCCCGCAATGCGTAACGCCCGCCCCTCAATCAGGGCTTGAGCCACACAGTGACGCGCCTTGCGCAGCAACCTGCCGAAAGTATGCCGCGAAACGCCCATGAGGGCGGCGGCCTCGTCCGTGTTCAGGCCCTGGTGATCCGCCAGCCGCACCGCTTCCAGCCCATCCACGGGCAGCACGATTTCCGCCAGTTCGCTCAGCGGAATGCCCCGGGGCTTGAAATAGACCGCTTTGGGCAAAGCGGCTATGCGGCGGCAATGGCAGGGTCTGGGCATGGCTCCTCGGTTATTTTGCTCAAATGAGCATTTAAGATGCCATCCGCGAATTGTCAAGGGCATCAAAAAATTGAGCGCTCCACCGCCTAACGCCGGTGGAGCGTTCAAATAATAATATAAGAGCGATGCCTATTGTGTTCGCCGGCCTTCTTCTCCACCAGAGATTTCAGGGGCAGATCGAGGTTGTCTCGCTCTGCCCCTTTTTTTGCATAAACCGGAATGAAGCGTGGACTAGAAGGAGTACACGAAGCTCAGGTTGACGTTCCAGGGGTCGCGCACTTCGTCGTCCTTGCCGTTCATCTTGCTGTGACCCCAGACGGACTTGGAGTGATCCATCCAGGTGGCCAGATAGGCGGCGTCCAGATACACGATGAAGTTTTCGTACATCTTGTATTCGTTGCTCAGGCCGATTTCCAGCGCGCTGTCATTGGTGGTCATGTACAGGGGGTTCATGCCCAGAGCGCCCTCGTTGGGACCATCGACAAACGAATGGTAACCGGGGCGATCCGCGCCGCTGAGATAGCGCTTGGCCATGGTCGGGCTGTTGGTGCCGCCGATGTAGTTCACGCGGAAGGTGTGCTTGAGGTCTTCCACAAAGCTTATGTCCTTCAAGCGCGCGCCAATGCCCCAGGTGCCGGACATATCGTAGCCCAGCGTGTTTTCACGGGCAATGTAGGGGTTGCCGTTGAAGGCGAAGTTGGAGAAGCCGTTATTGTTGTTGTTCACGCTCATGCTGGGCATGCGCTCGGAACCGTTGGCCGGGTTGTTGTCGTCGCCGGAAGCGTACCAGCCGTACAGGCCCGGGATAGCCCAATCCAGCTTGTATTCAAAGAGCAGCGAGGCCAGCCAGCCGGAGCGGTTCAGACGGCTGTCGTCATAATCCACAGCGCCGTAGTTGAAATCAAAGGCGATGCGGAAGGGATCCCAGTAAGTAATGTCGCCGGTCAGGCCAGCCCACCAGGCGGCGCCGTAGGCGCTCAAGCGTTTGCCATCCTTAAAGCCGTCCTTGTGACGGGCGCCGCCCACGGGGAACATGCCGGCCCTGGGGAACTTGGCGCTCGTGCCGGCAAAGTTGCCGTAATACTCGCCGTCAGTACGGAAGGCGTTGGGGCCGATGGCGGCCATCATGCCCCAGGGGGTCACTTTCACGCCGTCAAAGGACAGGGGCACCAACAGGCCGAACATGTCCACATTGTCCATGTAGTTGCCGTAAGTCTTGTTGGCGGTTTTGTAGCCATCGCTATAGCTGGCGTTGTCATTGAAGGGACGCGCCCAGAAAGCGGTGACTCCCACGTTTTCGTTGAACTGGTAGGAGGCCGCCACGGCGGCCACATCGTCATTGAAGACATTGCTGCCGGTGGTAAAGCTGGGCAGGGCCAGGCCCTGGATGCCCATGCGCACCTTCAGGTCGGTCTGCGGCGCCAGCCAGTCAATGTAGGCGTTTTTCACCTTGACGACATCGGCATTGTCAGCGCCCAGCGCGCCGCCGTTGCTTTTATCCTTGCCCCAGACCTGCGCGCCGATTTCAAAGAACACGGTGCCGGACAGGGCCTCGGAGGCCACGGCGTCCAACTGCAAACGCACGCGCTGCTTGGCCTGGAATTCGTCCTCCCCGCCATTATAGCCAGTCCGGCCGTTGCCGCCGGTGAAGTTTCCGTTTTGACCAAAATCATGATTTTATCATACTATATTGAAATAAAATAATAAAAATAAGAATAAGAAGAAAATACCCGCAACGATACCAACGCGGGAAGCGGCGCTGTGCCGGTCTGGCGACTCCATAACGGCACAGCGCCGGCTTGTTGGCTGTCAGTTCTCTGTCGACAGATCGTCGCAAGGTGAAGAAGCTCTGGCGTCGTCAGGTGCTGTCGCGTCGGCATGACCTGCCGGGCCCGCCCTCCATGCTCCGTCAGGCTTATCCCGCGAGCCCGCCGGCTGCCCCTCCTGATGCGCGTTGCGCAGGCGGTCAAGGTAGTTGGCCCATTCCTGCATCATTTTTTTGCGTTCCGGCAGGTACTGCGCATGGTTGTACGAGGCCCGCACCCGGTTTTTCTCGCAATGGGCCAGCTGACGTTCAATCAGGTCGCTTTTGTAGCCCTGTTCATTGAGCAGGGTGGAGGCCAGCGAGCGGAAACCGTGGAAGGACATCTGCTCCTTGTCATAACCCAGGCGGCGGAGCGCCTTCACCAGCGTCAGGGGGGTGATGCCGTTCTGGCTGGAACGCCGACCGGGAAAAAGAAAGAGGCCGTCGCCGTTATGGCCGCGCAACTGTTCAAGAATTTCCACAACCTGCCGGGCCAGGGGCACGATATGGGCCACGCGGTTTTTCATCCGTTCGGCGGGGATGCGCCATTCGCCCCGGTGCAGATCAAACTCCCGCCAGCGCGCCCCGGACAGTTCATTGGCGCGAACAAAAACATAAGGGGCCATCCGCAGCGCGCATTGAACCGGAAAACTGCTCCAGTAGCCGTCAAGGGCGCGAAGCAGGCGGCCGATTTCGCCGGGGTTTGTCAGTGCGGCAAGATGGCGGGAGCGCAGGGGGCGCAACGCGCCGCGCAGATCCGCGGCCACATCCCGCTCGGCCCGGCCGGTGGCGACGGCATAGCGGAAGATGCGTCCGCATTCGGACAGCAGCCTGTGCGCCTTGACCACGGAGCGGCATTCCACGCCGCGCAGAAGGTGAAGCAATTCCGGCGGGGTGATGCTCTTGATGGGGCGCGCGCCCAGCGCGGGGAGCAGGGTTTGCGTGAGGTCTCCCGCGATGGCGTTGGCGGTGCGGGGGGCCCAGTGCCCGGCGAATTTGTCCAGCCAGTCCTGGGTCACGGCTGCCAGCGTGTTGCGCGCGGCGGCCAGGGCTTCGGCTTTGGCCGCCCGTTTGGCCGCGCTGGGGTCAATATGCGCCAGCAGCATCTTTTTAGCCGCTTCGCGCCGTTGTCTGGCCTCAAGCAGGCTGAATTCCGGCCAGGGGCCGATGACCAGCAGTTTTTGCCGCCCCAGATAGCGGTAGGCCAACCGCCAGGATTTTCTCCCCTTGGGGGTGACATACAAAAAAAGCCCGCCGCCGTCGGCGTGCTTTTGAACCTTGCCGTTGGCCGCGACGGCGCGGACGGCCTTTTCCGTAAGTTTCATGCTCTTTCTCCTGCGGCCGGATGCCGCCAGGGAAGAAAAGGGCAGAAAGAGGGGAGATGCAAGATGTTATCCACCCGCAAGGCCGGGCGAAGATACCAACACTTGTACCAACAGGCGCGCGGAGGGAGAACCGCCGGGCAGCGGCAGCCTGAGCCTATTTGCTGAAAGCGCGCCAGCAATGAACGTCAGGGCAGGCCTGAATCAGATTGCCCGGGAGATTGGGCGGCTCAGGCCTGCCGGCGCAGAGAAAGCAGACCGTCCAGAATGCTCCAGGGATTGGGCGGACAGCCGGGCACGAAAACATCCGCCCGCGGGCCGTCTGCGCCCCCGGACTCTTGCAGACCGTCCATGCCGTTGCGGCATTGCGGGCTATCCCGAAACAGGCCGCCGGAAATGGCGCAGGCCCCCACAGCCACCAGCAGGCGCGGTTCCGGCGTGGCGGCCCAGGTATCCAGCAGCGCCCGGCGCATGTGCGCGCTTGCCGGGCCAGTGATCAGCAGGCCGTCGGCATGGCGTGGCGACGCCACGAATTCGATGCCGAAGCGTCCCAGATCATACGCCAGAGTGCCCAGCACATTGCAATCAGCCTCGCAGGCGGCGCAGCCCCCGGCGCTGACCTGGCGCAGCTTGAGGGAGCGGCGGAACAGCTTGTAATCGCGTGGGGGACGGGGCGGCTCATACGCCGGGGCCGAAGCGCCGGATTGCGAATCAGGAGCGGCTGAGACGAGCAGATCCTCGCGCTGGAAAACCGCCATGCGGTGTTCGCCGCTGAAACGGAAGGCCCCCTTGGAACAAGCGTCGCGGCAGGCCCCGCAGAAAATGCAGCGGCCCATGTCCAGGAGCGGCGTGCGCGCTCGTCCGTCGGGCCCGGCGGGGCCTGGCAGCAGCGCGCCCGTGGGGCAGGCGTCGAAACAGGCGCGGCAGTCGCCGCACTCCACGCTCGTGAGCGCGGGACGCCCCAAGTAGCGCGGCGAAAGCGCGGGGTTCTGCCGGGGATAGTCCAGGGTGCGATATTTCTGGTGCAGACGTTCCTTGATGATGCGCAACATGGGCATGCCTCACAAATCGTGGCCGCAGTATGAAAGATTGAAGCTCTTGTTGCAGAGGGGAAAGTCTGAAATCTGGCCGTTGCGCATGGCCAGAGCCAGACCGGGCCAGTTGTGGAAGGAGGGATCCACGATCTTGCAGGCCAGCAGCTCCCCGTCAGCGTCGGTAACAGCCAGATGACAGATCTCGCCGCGCCAGCCCTCCACCTGGGCCACAGCCAGCTTGCGGGCGGGCAGGCGGGCAGGAAGCGCGGGCGGCGGCGCGACATCCCGCGTTTCAGCACAGGCGGCCAGACGGGTCAGATCCGCCTCCAGCAGGGCCAGAGAGTCGTCCATTTCATGGCTGCGCACCAGGGCGCGGGCCAGCACGTCGCCGCCTTGTTCCAGGCGGGGCTGGTCGATGCCGCAGGGCAGATCAGACACGGGCGCGTGGAAGCGGGCGTCCAGAGGCAGGCCGCAGGCGCGCGCGGCCACGCCCACCAGCCCCAGGGCGCGGGCATCCGCGCCGCTCAGGGCGCCTGTTCCGCTCAGGCGGTCGCGCACGCTGGCCGAGTCCAGCATGATGTCAACGGCGCCGCGCGTGTCTCTTCCGGCGGCGCGCAGCCGTGTCAGCAGGTCGTCGCAGTCTTCCGGGGAAAGGTCATGGGCCGTGCCGCCGTACCGCAGCAGGCCGCGCCCGAAGCGGTTGCCGCACACGCTGGCGGTCATGTTCAGAAAATCGCCCCGGATGCGGCCATTCCAGGAAGAGGTGGGCAAAAAGCCCGTATCGCCGGCAATGGCCCCCAGATCGCCGCAGTGATTGGCCAGGCGTTCCAGCTCCAGCCCCACGCGGCGCAGAAGCCAGGCGCGTTCGGGCACATCCTGGCCGGTCAGGCGTTCCCACAGAACGCAATGGGCCGTGGCATGGGCCACGCTGGAATCCCCGGCGGCGCATTCCAGAAGCCGCAGACGGCGGGCGGCCGTCTGCGCCGCCCCATGCGCGGAAGCGGCGGCGAGCATGGCCTCCAGCCCACGATGCTGGTAGCCCAGAGCGATTTCCAAGTGCAGCACGTTTTCGCCGTAGCACTGAAAGCGAAAGTGCCCCGGCTCGATAATGCCGGCATGCACCGGCCCCACGGCCACTTCATGCACTTCGACGCCGTCAGCCCGGTAAAAGGGATAGGCCGCGCCTTCCCCCTCCTCTTCCGCGTCGGGCGTGCGCCGCACGGGCTTGAGCCAGGGATGGCCCACAGGTTCCAGGCCCCATTGTTCGTAAATTTCGCGTTCAAAATAATGGGCCTGGGGGCAGTCAGGCGTGAGAGAGGGAAACTGTTTCAGCGGGGGCGTGCGCAGGGCCGCCAGTCTGCGCGCGGCGTCATGAGCCAGAACGCAGCAAAGAGTCGCGGGCGCGCCGGCCCGCGTCGCCTCGGGCATGCCAAAAAAGGCCAGCATGCGCCAGCCGTCGTTCACGGCTTGGAGAACCCGCGCGCGCAGTTCCGCCGGGTTCAGGCGGGGCAGGCAGTCCAGGTCTGCGGGCCGCCGGTAGTCAAAAGAAAACATGTCCATGTTTCCTACCCCCCGATAAGCGCCGCGCCGCGTTGCAGAAAGCGCCACAGCCAGTCGGGCGTCCAGATGCCCAGGGTCAGCACGGCCAGGCCCAGAATCAGGGGCGACTGCACGCTCAGCAGGGTCTCGCGCCGGTTCTGCGGCATGTCCGCGGGCCGGGAGCCCTGCACCATGCGCAGCACCGCCACGGACATGCCGACGAAAATGATGGCCAAAGTCGTCAGATACACGGCGGCTACGCCGTGAGCGCCGCTTGCCAGCATGCCCTTGAGAATCAGAAACTCGCTGACAAAGATGCCGAAGGGCGGCGAACCGACTATGGCCAGAAAGCCCGCCGTCCAGAGCGCGCCGGTGACGGGCATGGTCCAGCGCAGGCCGCGCACGTCGTAGCTGGAGAATGTGTGGTACCGGGCCAGAATGTTGCCCGCCAGCAGAAAAAGCATGCATTTGGTCAGGGAATGGCAGACGGAGTGCAGCAGGGCGCCCTGGGCCGCCAGCCCGCCCAGACCCGTGCCCAGCGCCAGGATGCCCATGTGCTCCACGCTGGAATAGGCCAGCAGGCGCTTGTAGTGGCCCTGACCCACAATGAAGATGGCGGCGGTGATCAGGGAAAGCAGGCCGAAAAAGACCAGCAGGCCGCCGCTGAAGCCGCCCAGGCCCGCCGCCAGCATGATCTGGTGCCCGCGCAATATGCCCAGCAGGGCGCAGTTGAGCAGCGCGCCGGACAACAGGGCCGAAACCAGCGAAGGGGCCTGGCTGTGGGCGTCGGGCAGCCAGTTGTGCAGGGGCGCCAGGCCCATCTTGGTGCCATAGCCCACCAGCAGAAAGATGAATGCCGCCTTGAGCCAGGGTTGCGCGGCCGTTTGCGCGTGCCGGATGAACCAGCCGGTCTGATCCATGCCCCCGGTCGCCATTTCGCCGCCTCCGCTCCCGGCGGGCGCGTAAAAGGCGACGGAAAGCAGAATGTTGCCCAGCAGGGCCAGAGCGATGCCCACGGAACAGATGATCAGGTATTTCCAGGTGGCTTCCAGCGAGCGCTGGTGGCGGTGAAAATAGATCAGCGGCGCGCTGGACAGCGTGGTGGCTTCAATGCCCACCCAGAGCGCCCCCAGATGCGGCGTGGCGGTTACAAGAGTCATGGCCGCGAGAAAGAAGCAGAGACAGGCTGTGAAGCGACGCTCAGGCGCGTTGGTGAAGGGGCGGCCGTCCTGGATGCAGGTGCGTTCTTCAATGCTTTCTTCTTCGCGCAGATAGCCAAGGGCGTAGATTGAGGCCGCCAGAAAGAGCAGACTGGCCAGCGCCAGAAAGAGCGCGCCCAGCGGGTCGGGAGCCAGCAGGCCGCCCAGGGCCGCGGGTTTTTCCCCTTGAGCCACGCGCGCCGCCGTCAGCAGCGACAGGGCGGCGTGCGCCAGGCCAGTGAGGGGCAAAAGCCCCCGGCAGAAGGCGGCGTTACCCACGGCCAGCATGATCAGACCCGCGCAGAGCGGGAGAAAAAGCAGGGCTTCCAGCATGCGCGTCTAGTCCCTGAGGCTGCGAAAGCGCCCCACGTCAATGGATTCAAAGGTTTCGCCAATATGATTGATGGCAATGCCCATGACAAAAACCGCCACAAAAACGTCCAGCAGCAGGGCCAGCTCAAACCAGACCGCGCCGGAGGTCATCAGCGGCGCTCCCAGCAGAAAAATGCCGTTTTCCGCCACCAGATAACCGATGACCTGGGAAAGGGCCGTGGTTCGCCCCACCACCATAATCAGCCCGCAGAACAGGGTCGTCAGGGCCGTGGGCAGCAAAAGCGGCGGGAAAAGCCCCGGCAGAATGAGCAGCCGCGCTTCCAGCCAGAGAGAAAACACCAGCCCGGCCATGCCCGCCAGAATGCCCAGCCCCCGGTGCAGACGGGGCTTGAGGCCCGTGGCCGCGTGCAGGCCCTTTCTGGTGCGCAGCAGCAGGCCGGGAAGCAGCAGACCCTTGATCAGCAGCACGGCCCCGGCCAGCAGGGCGTGATCCAGACAGAGCAGCAGAGCCGCCAGCAGAATGCCCTGAAAGGCCGTGAGCCGGATCAGCCCCAGCAGGCGCGGTGCGCCCAGCAAAAGCAGGTTGTTGAGCAGGAGCAGAAAAAGAATGGTGGGCAGAAGTGTGGTCATGCTCTTCTCCGCGTGCCTATCGCGCCTGGGTCAGAATCAGCGCCAGAGACGCCATTGCCGCCGCGCCGCCCAGCAGGTGGGAAATGCGCGTCAGCCGCAGACGGGCCATGACTGACTCCACCACGCCCACGGCCACGGCCACGGCCAGAATTATCAGCAGGCACAGCCCGCCCTGTTGCCAGAGCGGCAGCGGCGGCGTCAGCAGCCCGGCCGTGAGTGCGGCGAAAAACCAGAGCTTGAGGGCCGCGCCGTAAACAATCATGGCCAGATTGGGGCCGGAATGATCCAGCACCATGACTTCGTGAATCATGGTCAGTTCCAGATGGGTATTGGGATCATCCATCGGGATGCGGCAGTTCTCCACCAGCAGCAGCACAAAGAAGACCGCCGGGGCCAGCAAAAGCTCCGCGCGGCCCGCCAGCCATGCCTCGGCGGCCTGTCCGCCGAACATGGCCGAGAGGGAAAAGGCCGTGGCCAGATCCACGCTCTGGTCAGTGTGGCGGCCAATATCCAGGCTCAGACTGGTCAGCGCCAGAAAGACCAGAAAGAGCACCGGTTCGGCCAGGGCCGAAAAGGCGGCTTCGCGGCTGGCGCCCATGCCCTCGAAGGACGAGCCGGTATCCAGCGCCGAGAGAACCAGGGCAAAGCGGCCCATGCCCAGCAGATAGGCGGCCAGCAGAAAATCCCCGCCAAAGCCCAGGGGCGAGGGCGCGCCGCCCAGGGGCAGCAGGGCCAGGGCGCAGAGCGTGGCTGCCAGAGCCACGCCGGGGCCCGCGACAAAAGTCCAGGTGGCTGTGCGGCCGAGCACTTCGCTTTTGCGCAGCAGACGGGCCAGATCATAGTATGTCTGGAGCAGGGGCTTGCCCCGGCGGCCCGCAAACTTGGCCTTGACCCGGTTGATGATGCCGGGCAGCAGCGGCGCCAGGGTCAGCGCCAGGAAAAGCTGAACGAGGTAAAAGACCATGCCCTGAGTCATGTGTGCAGCCCCCAGATCAGCAGGCCCACCACCGTGGCCAGAATATAGAGGATATAGAGATGTATCTTGCCGTGCTGGAGAATCTTGCAGGCATTGCACAGGCGTTCCACAGCCTCGAACAGGGGCGTGAACAGGCCGCTGCGCAGGCGGTCGGGCGCGGTCACGTTCAGGGCCGCGCGACCGGGAAAAAGGCCGCTTGCCGGGCGGCGGCAGGCCTTGAGGCCCATGACCGGGGCGAACACCTTGGCCAGAGGCTCCGAAAAAGAGGCGTCCGTATACTGGATGCGCGCCGCGCTCGCCTTTTCCGCGCGGAAGCCGCAGCCCCATGTGGGCGTCCGCCCCGCCCGCGAGGGCGGAAAGCCGCGTCGCCGCAGCAGCAGGCGGCGGCCCAGCAGCAGAACCAGCGCCAGACAAAGACCCGCCGCGCCCAACAGGGAAACCATGCGCAGACTGTCCCGCACCTGGGCCATGACCTCCAGCGCGCCGGCCATCAGCCCGTCGGGCGGGGGCGCCGCGTTCAGGGCCGTAAGCGAGGCCAGACCGAAAAAGAGCGGGGCCAGCAGGCCGCCCGCCACGCAGGCCAGGGCGGGCAGGGCCAGAGGCCAGAGCGTGCGCCAGGACACGGCATGGGCATTGGCCGCGAAGCCTGTGCGCGCCTCGCCCAGAAAGGTGATGCCGTAGGCCTTGGCATAGAGGGCGGCGGCCAGACCGCTGATCAGGGCCAGACCCGTCAATGCCAGCAAGAGGCCCATCTGCCGTTCCACACCGGGCAGCATGGGGCCGTCCAGCATGGCCAGGGCCAGCACAAATTCCCCGGCAAAGCCGCTCAGCGGCGGCAGGCAGGCAATGGACGCCGCGCCCAGGGCAAAGGCCGCGCCCAGCAGGGGCAGGCGTTTTTGCAGCCCCCCCAGCAGTTCCATGTGAACCGTGCCCGTGGCATGCAGCACTTCGCCCGCGCAGAGAAACAGCAGGCCCTTGAAGCCCGCGTGATTGAGCATGTGCAGCAGCGCGCCCGCGAAGCCCAGCAGGGCCACCCAGGCGTTGCCGGCGCTCTGGCCGATAAGCCCGGCCCCCACGCCCATGAACATGAGGCCCATGTTTTCCACACTGGAATAGGCCAGCAGGCGTTTGAGATTGCTTTGCGCCAGCGCTTTCAGAATGCCCATGAGGCCGGTGGCCAGACCCAGCAGCAGCAGACACCAGCCCCACCATTCGGGCGCCGCCCACAGGGTCGACAGCACGTTCAGGCTGCGGATCAGGCCGTAAAGGCCGGCATTGATCATGGCCCCGGACAGCAGGGCGGACACATGGCTGGGGGCGGCGGGGTGCGCTTCGGGCAGCCAGACATGCAGGGGCGCAAGGCCAGCCTTGGCCCCAAAGCCCAGCACGGCTAGAATGAACAGCGCGGCCAGAACGCCGGGGCCCGCTTCGCGCAGGGCCGCGCCGCCTTGCAGGGCCGCCAGGGAGGTGGAGCCGGCGCTCTGCCAGAGCAGGCCGAAAAAGGCGATCAGCGCCACAGCCCCCAGATGCGCGGCCACCAGATACACCCAGGAGGCGTCGCGCACCTTGCTGTCGCCGTCGTTAAAGTCGATAAGAAAAAAGGGCGCCAGAGACATGATTTCCCAGGCCAGCAAAAAGAGCACGGCGTCGCGCGCGCTCATGACCACCGCCATGCCCAGCAGAAGCAGGAGATAAAAAAACCAGTGCGCGCCCAGATTGTGTTCGCGCGGCGAGGTATGGCGCAGGGACAGGCCGCCGGAAAGGGCGCAGACCATGCCCAGGCCGAAGACCGGCAGCAGAAAGATGCGGCTCAGGGGGTCAAGGCCCAGAACCAGAGCGCCGACGGGCAGGCCCCAGGGCAGCTCCAGAATCAGGGTCGTGTCCCAGGGGCCGGCAAGCACGGCGCAAAGGCCGGTAAGGCAGCCCAGGGCCGCGCAGCCCGAGCCCAGGCAGTTGGCCGCGCGACAGTTGGCGACGCTGGGCGGGTAAAAGGCCGCCAGCGCCGCGAGCAGCGCCGTGGCCAGCGCGGCCGCCAAAAGAATCAGAAAGGCCGTGAGCAGCAGTTCCATGCGTTTTTCCGTGCCGGGCGGCTCAGGCCAGGCCCTGCTTCAGTTGGCCTTCAAAGTAGGCGATGGTTTTTTTGAGGCCGTCTTCCAGCGGCGTCACAGGTTCCCAGCCCAGCATCTTGCGGGCCAGAGAAATGTCGGGCCGGCGCTGTTTCGGGTCGTCGCCGGGCAGAGGCTCGTGGCTGATGACCGAACGGCTGCCGGTCAGGGCCACCACTTTTTCCGCCAGTTCCCTGATGGTGAACTCGCCGGGGTTGCCCATGTTCATGGGGCCGGTGAAGTCGTCGGGCGAGGCCATGAAGCGCAGCATGCATTCCACCAGATCGTCCACATAGCAGAAAGAGCGGGTCTGGCTGCCGTCGCCGTAAATGGTGATGGGCTCGTTTTTCAGGGCCTGGATGATGAAATTGGAAACCACCCGGCCGTCGTTGGGATGCATTTTGGGCCCGTAAGTATTGAAGATGCGTCCCACCTTGATGGGCAGGCCGCCCTGCCGCCGGTAGGCGAAAAAGAGGGCTTCGGCGCAACGCTTGCCTTCGTCGTAGCAGGAGCGGATGCCGTTGGGGTTTACATGGCCCCAGTAGTCCTCGGTTTGCGGATGCACTTCGGGGTCGCCGTACACTTCGCTGGTGGACGCCTGATAAATGCGCGCGCCCAGTCGCTTGGCCAGGCCCAGCATGTTGATGGCCCCGTGCACGCAGGTCTTGATGGTCTGCACCGGATCGTGCTGGTAATGCACGGGCGAGGCCGGACAGGCCAGATTGTATATTTCGTCCACCTCCACATAGAGCGGAAAGGTCACGTCATGGCGGATGAGCTCAAAACGGCGGTTGTCCATAAGGGCTTCCACATTGGCCCGCGCGCTGGAGAAAAAGTTGTCCACGCAGAGCACTTCGCGCCCCTGATCGAGCAGCCGCTCGCAGAGATGCGACCCCAGAAAGCCCGAACCGCCGGTGACCAGAACCCGTTTACGCAGATGCATGTTCCCCCCGGAAAAAGCTGAGGCGAAAGACCGCCAGCGGAAGGTCTGACGCCATACAGTGACGCTTTGTTTCAAAAAACGGAAGGATTCTAGTCCAAATGACGGCCGCTGGCAATGCCGTACTTGCCTCTCCCGCGCGCCGTTGCTATGTTTTTGCGCGAGGTACGCATGGGACATAAAAAAACGGAACGCATCGACCCCCTGACGCGGGCTTTGCCGCCGGGCGGGGTGGACAGCCATGCCCATCTGGACGGGCCGGAATTTGATTCGGACCGGGCTGAGGCGCTGGCCCGCGCTCGCGCCGCCGGCGTGTCCGGGGTGGGCAACGTCTTTCTGGGGCCGGAGGATTTCACGGCGCGCCGGGCTGTGTTTGACCGACACCCGGAAGTCTTTTTTCTGCTGGGCATCCACCCCTGCGACGGGCGGCGCTGCACGCCGGAAAGTCTGGAGGCCATGCGCGCGGCCTTTGCCGCGGAGTCGCGCCTGCGGGCCGTGGGCGAGATAGGTCTGGATTTTCACTGGCAGGACTGCCCCAGGGAATTGCAGTTCAAGGCTTTTGCCGGGCAGCTTGACCTGGCCCGCGAATTGGGCGCGCCGGTGGTCATCCATTGCCGCGAGGCAGAGGAAGATTGCCTGATGACTCTGGAGGCGCGCGGCTTTGCGGGCTACCCGCTGCTCTGGCACTGTTTTGGCGGCGGCCCGGCCCTGGCCCGGCGCATTTTGAAGAACGGCTGGCACATCTCTGTGCCCGGCCCGGTGACATACCCGGCCAATGCCGCGTTGCGCGAGGCCCTTCCCCTGATTCCGGCGGAGCGGCTGCTGCTTGAAACCGACTCCCCCTATCTTGCGCCCGCGCCCTGGCGCGGCAGACGCAACGAACCGGCCCTGACCGTGTTTACCGCCCGTGCCGTGGCCGAAGCGCGCGGCGTTGCGCCGGAGGAACTCTGGCTGACCTGCGGGGAAAACGCGCGGCGCTTTTTCGGCCTGGATGCGGCATGACAGGCGCATCTGAAAAATGGTGACTGCCCCAGCCCCGCCGGCAAAGTATTTGTCAGCGTCTGACTTCGCCCCCCCCCGGCGGGCTTCCTTCAAGCCCCAAAAACCCGGGAACGCGTCAGAGCTGACAACATGGCGCCTGCGCTTTCCCCCGCTGAAACGGCGTCATAACGCAGACGCCATGTTTTCCCCCTGGCGAAACGCGCAAAAACAAAAATTGCCTGCGGGAATGCGCCGCGTCTTTTGCCAGCCCTGGCATTTCGCAGGCAGGCACGCGCGCGTGATTTTTGGCATGTTCAAACCATCACCGGCAGGTGTATAAAGTTTTCTGACCGAAAATCCTGTATCCAGTTTTATACACAACATCTTCGGCGCATACGGGCTTTCGCCGGATCGGGGTAAACGAAAGAAGTCCTGAAATCCGCATGACGGCTTGATTCCAGGACTTCGTGGATGCAGAACTGGCGGATGGGGTGGGATTCGATTCTGACAAACTAATTATGTAAAATAATTGATTAAGCCTACTCCAGATTTCGTCAAAACTCAAATTTTATACCCTATTTTATACACACAGCCATTGAAATTCTGGAATGGCAGTGAAACCTGCGTGCAAGAGTCCATTCCAGCCCATCAACTCACTCTATCGGTATGGCCATTGGCCCATTCATTCTCCATAGCCTGCCTCGCGCTGGTGCTTGAGGGCCAGAATAAGCACGTTCTCTCCCTGCACCTCATAGAACAAGGCATAGCCGGAACCACCGAAAGGAATCAGCAATTCCCGGTGGTCCGGTTCCAGATCATCAGCGGGTCGGCCGGCATGAGGGAATTGTTCCAGAACATCCGTGGCCGCCTCAATGGCATCCAGGGCCTTTTGCGCCGCCTCGGCATCCACTTCCACCAGAAAGGCATGCGCCCGCACAAGCCCGGACAGCGCATTGTCTGTCCAGCGAACTATATATGGCATTTGGGGGCATCCGCCTGTTTACCCTGCCGGAGCAGGGCAATCCAGTCTTTGACTTCCGCCTGGGTGACGTGCAGCCCCGTTTGCTGGTAGTGCTCATGGGCGGCGAGACATTCCTGCCGGAGGGCTTCGCGCTTTTCCTCGCGTTCGACAAAGGCTGTCACCGCCTGTACCACCAGGGCATTGGTGGAACGCTGGCGCATGACGGCAAGGCCCTGCACCCGCGCTTTCAGCTCGGCAGGCAGACGGATGCTGATAGGACTCGTTTGTGCTTGCATGGCGTTTTTCTCCGTATTTGTAGCCAAAATAACTACTTGTAGCTACAAGGTCAAGAATTCTGCCAACGGAGATTTTTTACCTTATCAAGGACAAGAGCTTATCAATGACTTGTCCTTCCCTAACTGATTTGAAGAGCCACCTTTTTATACACAACATCTTCGGCGCATACGGGCTTTCGCCGGATCGGGGTAAACGAAAGAAGTCCTGAAATCCGCATGACTGCTTGATTTCAGGACTTCTTTATTTTTCTGTGGACATAAAAATGGCGGAGGGGGTGGGATTCGAACCCACGTACCGGCTGTTAACCGATAACTCGATTTCGAGTCGAGCGCGTTACGGCCACTTCGCTACCCCTCCGCAGGGAAGGCGAAACCGGAAAATTCTCTAGCCCACTTTCGCATGAAAAGCAATGTCGGGCGGAGGCTTTTTCGGCGTGCGGAGTGGCGCTTCGCCCAAGCGGCGGGGGCCGCGCCCCGCAAGGGCAAAAGGGACGCGCCGCGCGGCGCGTCCCTTTTGCCAAGTCATGAAGATGTTCCTGCTTTCTCAGCCCCAGAGCACCAGGCCGGTTTCCAGGGGCGAGCCCAGGCCCTTGTGCACGGGCGTGGCCCGGATGCCGTAACGGTAATGCCCGTTATGTGAGGGTATGTAGGTGGCGGAGTAGTTCATGCCGTCGTCGCCGTGGTCTGCCGGGCGCGGTTCAAGCCGCAGCACTTCAGGCTTGCCGATGAAATTGCCATTGACGTTGGCCTGGCCGATGACCAGTTGCACCAGAATTTCCTCAGGCCGCATCTGCCCCAGGTGCATGTGCAGACGGATGCTGACGGGTTCGCCGCAGGTCATGGTGTTGCCGTCCGCTCCGCTGATGATGATTTCCTCCATCTTCACCGTGCCGAAGCGCACGGGCAGATCGCGCTGCCAGGCTGCCAGGTCGCGGCACAGCGCCCAGTCGTTTTCGGCCAGCATGTCGCGCTGCCTGGCGCAGGGCAGATATGCCTGACGGATATAATCGTCAAGCATGCGGTTGCTGCTGTACATGGCCGTGAGGCTTTTCAGCGAACGCTTGGACATGGCTATCCAGTTGGCGGGCAAACCGGCGTCATTGGTATCGAAATAGAGCGGCAGCACGGCGTTTTCCAGCAGGGTGTACAGGCTTTCGGCGTCGTCATAGTCGTTCTGCTCGCCGCTGGGCAGTTCGGTGGCGACAACCGGCCCGATGGTCCAGCCGTTCTGGCGGTTGTAGCCTTCGCACCACCAGCCGTCTGAGATGCTCAGATTGATGCCGCCGTTGACCGGCAGTTTCATGCCGCTGGTTCCCGACGCCTCATGCGGGCGGCGCGGCGTGTTCAGCCAGACGTCGCAGCCCTGGGACAGCAGGCGGGAAACCGCCAGGCTGTAATCCTCCATAAAGAATATTTTGCCCAGAAAGCGTTCGTCGCGGCTCATGCGCAGCACTTCCTGAATCAGGATGATGCCGGCCTCGTCCGCCGGGTGTGACTTGCCGGCAAAGACCAGGCAGACAGGCCGCTGGGGGTCGTTGAGAATGCGCGCCAGGCGGTCCGGGTCGGCAAAGAGCAGGGTAGCCCGTTTGTAGGGCGCAAAACGCCGGGCAAAGCCGATAAGCAGGGTGTCCGGCCTGAGCAGGCTTTCCATGCTTCTGCGCTGGGCCCGGTTGAGCTGGAACTTTTGCGCAAAGGCCGGAATGCGCGCGCGCAGGGCGTCCAGCAGATCCTCTTTCTGGGTCATGCGGGCCGACCAGTACACATCGTCGGGGATTGCGTCCACCTTGTCCCAGATGGGGGAGTCATGCCTGGCCTGCAGCCAGTCCGGGCCCAGGTACTGATTAAGCACCCCGCGCATATGCATGCCCACATAGGAGGGGGTGTGCACTCCATTGGTGACGTAGCCTATGGGCGTTTCGGCCAGGGGCAGGCTTTTCCAGAGCTTGTTCCACATATGGCACGAAACCACGCCGTGCAGGCGGCTCACGCCGTTGGCCCTGGAGGAAAGGCGCAGGGCCAGCACCGTCATTTCAAAGGACTGGCTGTTGCCGCCTTCCATTTGGCCAAGCTGGACGAACTCAGACCAGGAAAGGCCGAGGTTGGAGGCAATGCCGCTGAAATAGCGTCCCATGAGATCCAGAGAGAAAGCCTCGTTGCCCGCGGGCACCGGCGTGTGGGTGGTGAATACGCTGTTGGAGCGCACCCGCGCCGTGGCCTCCGCATAGCTCATGCCCATGCTCATGTAGGTCTGAAGACGTTCGATGACCATGAAGGCCGAGTGACCTTCGTTCATATGAAAAACATGGGGGTCCAGCCCCAGGGCGCGGATCAGACGCATCCCGCCCATGCCCAGCAGCATTTCCTGCAGAAGGCGGATCTCGCGGTTGGCCTCGTACAGGCGATCCGTGATCTTGCGGTCCTCGTCGCTGTTGCGGCGGGTGTCCGTATCCATGAGGTAGAGGGCAACGCGCCCCACCTGCATTTTCCAGACTCTGGCAAAGAGAATCCGCCCCGGCAGTTCCAATTGCACAAAGACGGCCTCCCCGGCATCGTCGTAAACCGGCCTGACCGGCAGATGGGCAAAGTTGTTGACGGGGTACTGGGCTATCTGGCGGCCGTCAGCATCGATCTCTTGCTTGAAGTAGCCGTTTTTGTAGAGCAGACCAACGCCGAAAAGGGGCACGGCCATGTCCGAGGCGGATTTGAGATGGTCGCCGGACAGCACCCCCAGACCACCGGAATAAATGGGCACGGACTCGTTGATGCCGTATTCCGTGGAAAAATAGGCCACCGGGTGTTCCGGCGTCACATGTTCGCTGAGCGCGCGCAGGGGCTGGGCCATATAACTGTCAAATTCCGCCAGCACCTCTTTGTAGAGGTTCATGTATTCCTCATTGTGAATGAGGTAGTTGAGCCGTTCGGGATCGGCCTCTTCCAGCACCCGGATGGGATTGTGGCATTCTTCCCAGAGTTGCGGATTGAGCGCCATGAACAGGGCTTTGGCATTGTCGTGCCAGCACCACCAGAGATTGGCGGAGAGATCGCGCAGCCGGGAAAGAGCGCCGGGCACTTCGGCCACCGCCATGATGGGCCGCAAAAAGGGCGTTACCGAACAGGAGGCTGTGAGAATGCGGTTCAGGCTTTCGCGACCGTTGCCCTCATGGCTGATGCGCGTGTCGGCTTTTTCCAGAGCCAGTTGGAATACCTCGATATAGTGAGAGAAAAAGTGGCGCCAGGAGGTCTGCTCGGCCAGAGCGCGGGCATTCTTGCGCCACACGGCCAGGTCTTCGGGCGCAACGGAGGCGGCCTCCAGAACGCGTTCGTGCAGGGCCGCCGCGCTCTGCTCGAAATTCATGCCGCGACGGGGCATCACATGCACGCCGGGATGCGGCTCGGCTTCGTTCTGGGCCATCTGGCGGGCCCACATGCCAAAGCCGGAAAGATCCGTGGTGAGGGTGGGCACGGCCCAGGCCGCGCATTCCTGCGGGGTGTAGCCCCAGGGCTCGTACCAGGAGGGGAAAAAGCCCACGTCGCAGGCCGAGATGACATCCTCGTAGGGCATGTTCAGGAAGCCGTCATTGCCGTCCAGCATGGCGGGCACAAAGATGACCTTGACGTGGTTGCCGGGGGCGTTGTTCAGGCCCAGCCGGCGGCAGGCGTTGATGATGGGGTCTTGCGGGGCGTTCCAGGCGTAATGGGTGCAGATGAAGGGCTGGCCGTTGTCCGTGGCCCCGGGGTCGCCGGACGCCGCGGCCTGATTGACGCCCGTGTGCCCGCCCATGACCAGGCAGAGCGCCAGGATGGACGCGTCCGTGCCGGCCAGGTTCCGGTCAGCGCGGGCCAGAGCTTCCAGAAAGACGTCCACGCCCTTGTTGTGCATCTCGTAACGACCGGAAATGGCAAAGATGCTGGTATGTTCCGGCAACGGGCAACGCAAAAATCGTTCCGCCGCCTCCCGCACCCTGGCCCGGTTGGCCAGCGGTTTTTCGCGTTCCGTCGAAAAGTCGGGGATCACCCGCAGGTCCAGGCCGTTGACCGTGATGACATCAGGCTTGCGACCCAGAAAAACAGTGGATTCCTCGCCGGTGATGGGGCTCACGGTGGTAAAGGCGTCGGCCTCGCGCGCCGAGGCGCTTTCCATGGACCACTTGGCCGTGATGTTTTGCGCGGAGGCCTCATTGGCGGGGTTGATGTCGCGCAGGTTGCTGTAGATGTCGCGCCCGGTTCCGGCCAGGGCGCGGCCCAGCATGGTGGCGTGGGTGGTGAATACCGTGCCCACGGCCGGGGCCAGTTTTTTCACGCTCAACAGGCCGGCCCCGCACATCCATTCGTGGAAGAGGGCCACGGATCGCCCGCCCAGCGGCTGCACCAGGCTCTCATGGATGGCCGCGATCACCTCGCCGCAGGCCGTGGAGAACATGACCGGCTCGATGTAGTCCCAGCCGCCGGACAGAGAGTCCACGCCATAGTTTTTCCAGATTTCATACAGCAGTTGATTGCTGCCGTAACGCTTGGAAAAATCCACCAGAATGGCCTTGGGGCGGCCCGGTATGTTCCAGCGGCCCAGGCGGCATTTGAGGCCTTTGGCGCCAAGGGCCAGGCGCAGGGAATCCCAGATGTGTTCGTCCGTTTCTTCAAAGCCGGCGTTCTGTTGCAGGGATGGGCCCAGCAGGAAGTAGTCTTCGCCAAAAGTTTCCGTGGCCTGGAGCGCCTTGCTGCTGACCACGGAATAAATGCCCCCGACTTTGTTGCAAACTTCCCAGCTTACCTCAAAGAGCGTGACCGGGGCGCTGTTGAAATTCATGAGAGACTCCTTGTGGACCCGTTCTGCGCGGGAGTGGTCGCGGCGACGGCCTTCACGCTTCACCCGAAAAGCCGCGTCTGCCGGGCGAAGCGTGAAACATCAGCCGTGCCCGCCAGAAATCAGGCGGGTGTTTTTGGGGTTTTGGCTCCCGCCTTGGCGGCGGGAGCGGGCGTTTTGCTTTCCACATTGGTCGCGGCCCGCGCGCGGGGCCTTTTTTTCGCCGCGGTTCCGCTTGCCGTCAGTGTCTCTTCCGCCGCGGTCAGGCGCATTTCAAAGTCCGCCAGCACGTTCATATAGGTTATATACGCGTCATACGGGCTGTTAAAAGGATTGGGGCGGTCTGAGACAAAATCGGCGAACCATTTGGTCGAAATATAGCGGAAGTGATCGGACGTTTGCAAGCGCTCAAAGTCGTGCGTCAGCTCCGGCGCGTTGACCTTGCGCACGCGCGGGGCCAGGGCGTACAGGGCGTGAATGGCGTCCTTCTGCATGTCGTTGCCGAGCCAGGCTGTGAGATCGCGGCCCTCGTCGTCCCAGGACATGAATTCGGGCACGTCGATTTCACCCACGGGCCTGATTTTTTTCACCGCCTCGGCGGGCGTTGTGAAGTGGAAGCCTTTGCGGGCCAGAATGGCGGCGGGCAGGGCCTCCATGAAGTTGAAAATGCCCGTTTCGCCGCTGTGGCGCAGGCCGAAGCAATGGTAGTCGTTGAAGATGTTGATCAGCTCGGCCGAGTCGGCGAGGCTATGGCACCAGGCGGCATAGGTTTCCGCCGTGAGGGGCCACTGATTCCAGCCGTGGTCGTTGAAACGCAGGCCAATGTCCGTGGACAGGGAGACGTTGCGCAGCAGCAGGCCCAGTTTGGGTGTGGAAACCGGCCTGTACACATAGTTGGGGCTGCGCCAGCCGAGCACATGATCCGCCCCTTCGGCCAGCACGGCCTTGAAGCCCAGTTTTTCCAGAGCCGCGGGCAGATCGTTGTTGTAGACGAACTCCGTGTTGCGGAAGGTCACCGGCTTTTGGCCGAAGAGACGCCTGATCCGCGCGCAATGCTCTCTGACCTGAATGTCAAATTCATCCCTGGAGTAGAGAAAGGCCAGAGAGTGCGGGCCGGTTTCGGCCACAAATTCCACGCAGCCTGTGTCGGCCAGCGCCCTGAAGCTGTCCACCACCTCAGGGGCGTACTGCTCAAACTGGTCCAGGGCCGTGCCCGAGATGGAGAAGGCCACCTTGAAATCCTTGCCGTAGCGGCGGATCAGCTTGAGCAGCAGATCATTCATGGGCAGATAGCAGACGCGGGCGGTGTACAGCAGCATGTCGCAATTGCGGTCATCGTCTTCATAAACCGAGTTCTGCCCCATATCAAAAACGGTGTAGCGGCGAAGCCTGTACGGTTCATGCACTTCATAGCAAAGGCAGATCGCTGGCATCAGTTACCTCCGGAGACGTTGTGGTAAACGGCCATCAGTTGGTCAGCGGCATTTTCCCAGCGGATGGATTTCATTTCTTCCCGGCAGTTTTTTACCAGTTCCGCAGCCAGACAGGGATACCGCAGAACCGCGCAGATTTTGTCGGCCATGTCGCGAATATCCCAAAAGTCGGCCTTGAGCGCGTGCTCCAGAACTTCGGATACGCCGGACTGGCGCGAAAGCAGCACCGGCACGTCATACAGCATGGCCTCCAGCGGCGTGATGCCGAAAGGCTCGGATACCGAAGGCATGACATAAAGGTCGCTGAGGGCGAACATGCGGTCCACCTGTTCGCCGCGCAGAAAACCGGCGAAGTGGAAGCGATGCCCGATGCGCAGTTGCCCCGCGCGGCGGATGAGCTGGGGCAGCATGTCGCCGCTGCCGGCCATGAAAAAGCGCGCGTTGGGGATTTTTTGCAGCACCAGGCGGGCGGCCTCCATGAAATACTCCGGCCCTTTCTGAAAGGTGACCCGGCCCAGAAAGAGCACCCGCTTTTCATGCCGGATGCGCGGCGGAATCTCGTAGCGGCGCTCCACTTCATGCCGGGCCACGGCGTTGTAGACAACCACCACCTTTTCCGGCGGCACGCCATAGCGTTCAATGACCGTCTGGCGGGTCAGGCGGCTCACGGCCACCACCAGATCGGCGGCCAGCAGGCCGGCGCGTTCTATGCCGGCCACCTGCGTGTTGATGTTTTCGCCGCTGCGGTCATATTCCGTGGCGTGAATGTGGGCCACCAGGGGTTTGCCGGTCAGTGCCCTGGCCAGCATGCCCGCGGGATAGGTCATCCAGTCGTGCACATGGATCACGTCGAAGTTTTCGCGCATGGCGATGGCCGCGGCCAGGCGGCTGAAGCGGCGCACTTCGCTCATCAGGTCCGGGCCATAGCCGCCCTTGAGCCGGAAGGTGAAGGGCGCGCCGGGACGGGCGCGCGTTTCGGCGCTGTCAGGCGTGCGCTTCAGCCAGCGCAGAGACTCGGCGTAGTCCTGCGGCGTGAGGTACGGGACGAGCGGGCTGGAAACGCTCAGAAAGCGGATGTTCTCCTGCCAGATATCCTGCCCGGCCCGGAACATGCGCTCGGAGGCATCTTCACTGATGGGCGTGTCCGATGCCGATTCCAGCCGCAAAAAGTCGTTCCGCCCGCCCTCGCCGACGCGCGGCAGCACAAAGATGATCTGTGCGCCCTTTTTGGCCAGGGCCTGGGTCATGCCGTAGCAGGCCGTGCCCAGGCCGCCGCTGATATGCGGCGGAAACTCCCAGCCGAACATAAGCACTCGCATGGATGGTTCCTCTTTATTGTCGGGAGCGCGGGGCCGTCCGCCCCCGGACGCTCCTTCATTGCTCGTTACTGTCCTGACATTCCGGAACGCGTTTCATGGTTCAGCCAAGGGCCGAACTATGAAAATCATTCGCCCCAAAAATGTGGTTTCTGGTTCGTTCACGGCGCTTTTCGCGCCGCGCCGGGGCTTTTGCCCGGCGTTGGAGGTCACTTCATGCGAAGCATGAAATAACCTCCAGAAAAGCCTTACCGGGAAAGCGTCAGGGCCACCCGGCAGACTCCGGCCGTATCGCCGGATATGGGGTTGGCCAGACGGTAGGCGGCCAGTTTTTCCCAGGCCGCGTACACATTGGGCGCCGCCTGCCTGAGCCGGATCAGCATGCGCAGGCATTCCGCCACGCTCCAGGCCTGGGCAACGCAGCCGTTGGGCCGGTAGGGCGGCGAGGCGTCGAAAATTTCAGAAATGGAGGCCAGGCCCGCGTCCGCGAGATGGTCGCAGAACAGCGGCGTCACCCGGTCCAGCAGGGCCTGGACCGCGCCGTCCACATCCCAGGCCACCCGCAGCAGGGCGTCGGTGTAGTGGCCCAGCAGCCAGGGCCAGACCGTGCCCTGATGGTAGGCGGCGTCGCGCTCGTCCGGGCCGCCCTCGTAGCGGCCCCGGTAGCCGGGGTCATCGGGGGAAAGGGTGCGCAGGCCAAAGGGGGTGAGCAGTTTGTTGCGCACGCATTCCACCACCTGGGGCTGGTGCTGCTCTTCCAGCACGGGATAGGGCAGGGAGACGGCCAGAATCTGATTGGGGCGCACGCTCTGGTCCAGCAGCCCGTCGCGCCAGACGTCGCCCAGGTAGCCGCCGCCGCGCGCCACCCAGAAATGTTCAAAAAAGCTCGTGCGCAAGGCCCGCAGGGCTTTGGCGTCTTCCCATTCCGGCTCGCGGAAAAGACCGGCCAGATGATCCGCAAAGGCCAGCGTATTGTACCAGAGGGCGTTCAGCTCCACCGGGCAGCCGTGTCGCGGCGTCACCGGGCGACCGTCGGCCTGGGCGTCCATCCAGGTCAGTTGGGTGTGCTCGTTGCCCGCGTGCAGCAGGCCGTTTTCATCCACATGAATATCCATGCCCGGCCCCTGGCGGTAGCCCTCCACAATGGCCTTGAGAGCGGGCCAGGCGCGCTCGCGCACCCAGTTCAGACCGTCGGGGTTCTCCTTGAGGTAGCACTGCACGGCAAAGGCGTACCAGAGGGAGGCGTCCGCCGAATTGTAGGCGTGATTGCCGTCCTCGGCAAAGCAGTTGGGCGTGAGGCCGTTTTTCAGGCTTGCGGCCACCTGCTCCAGCACACGCAGGCCAAAGTCTGCGCGCTTGCCGTAAAACGCCAGGCCCGGCAGGGAAATCAGGGTGTCGCGGCCCCAGGCGTCAAACCAGTGGTAGCCGGCCAGCACCGCCGGACGGCCGGACGGACTTTCGATGCAGAACTGCCCGCCAGCCCGCGCCAGATGACCGGTGAGTCCGTTCCCGCCGTTTTCGCGGGAGCGGAGTAGGGCCGCGCTCTCGGTCTGCCAGAGTTCTTCCGGGTCCTGCGCGAGCGGTTCGACGCCCGCGACCAAGTAAACGCTGCCGCCTTCGGGCAGGGGCGGCAGGGGGATATCCAGAATGGCGGGCTGGAAAAGGTCTTCGCTGTAGGCAAAGCCGCGTTCGCGCTCCTGCATGTATTCCACCTGGCGAAACCAGTCCGGCGCGGGCTGGCAGCTGTGGGGGCCGCGCACCTGCACAAAAAGCTCGGGCAGGCCCTCATAGGGCGTGATGCTGAAGCCCTGCGGCAGTTGCGTGATGCGCGCGTTCAGATGAGGGTTGGCCGTGGTCAGGGCGTGGAAGTGCCGGTAGGCCAGCAGCGGCTTGATGCGCAAGGTCAGGGGAGGCAGCCTGGAAAGGCCCTGAATGGACCAGCGCAACACCAGGCGGCTTGCGCCGCGAACCAGTAGCGCCTCGCGGCGCAGGCGCACATCGCCCACCCGGTAGGTAAATTCGGGCCATTGATCCAGGCGGACGCTCTCCAGATATTCATGCCCGCGCGGATAGAGCACCCTGGGGTGCTGACGGGTGGAGAGAAAAAACTCCTTGCCGCCGCCCAGCACCGACTCTTCCAGCGCCGAGAGCAGCACATGCCGTCCCAGCGGCGTGTTGACCACAAGCAGGCCGTGGTATTTGCGGGTGTTGCAGCAGAGAACGCTGCTGCCGGCATAGTCGCCCAGTCCATTGGTCAACAGCCATTCCTTGCGCAGCGCTCTGCGTGTATTCTGGCAGGCGGCCTTGTCAAAACTGAACCGCATACCGCCTCCTTGGCGTACAGGTTTTTATGATGGCCGGGCGTCGCTGCGGGAGGTTCGGAGGGGAGAGGAGCGGAGGGCAGCGCTAAACCCGCGGAAACGGCGCGGAGATGTCCGACCGGCAACGGAACGAAAAGGGAAAGGCGTTCGCGGAAAATCCGTGGCCTTCCCGAGACTCCGCTGACTTATATGGCCCATCCTATCGCAATTCCTCTTGACTGTCGAGATTCACGACCGCGTCGCGACGGAAAAGAATTGCCTCTTTTTGACGGCCGGTCGCGCTTCGGGCCTGTTTTGACGAGGTTCGGTCGGGGGCTTTTGCTTTCTTGCGTTTTGGGGTATGCTGCTTGTTCGCTGAAACTATCGCATACCGGGATGGGGGTGTTGCATGAAAAAACCGCATTTCTGGCTGGGCGCGCTGCTGGCCCTGCTGCTGCCCGCGGCGGCTCTGGCCGCTGACGTCAAGGTGGGGCTCATGTGCCCGCTCACGGGCAAATGGGCCTCGGAAGGCCAGGATATGAAAAACATTGTCGCCCTGCTGGTGGATGAAGCCAACAGCAGGGGCGGCGTCAACGGCCGGAAGATTGAACTGGTGGTGGAAGACGACGCGGGTGATCCCCGCACGGCGGCTCTGGCCGCGCAAAAACTGGCCTCTTCGGGTGTGGCGGCTGTCATCGGCACCTATGGTTCGGCTGTGACAGAGGCCAGTCAGAGCATTCTGGATGAAGCCGGCCTGGTGCAGATAGGCACGGGCTCCACCAGCGTGCGTCTGACCGAAAAAGGTCTGCCGCTCTTCTTTCGCACCTGTCCGCGCGACGACGCCCAGGGCAAGGCCGCGGCGGCGGCCATCGTCAGGGGCGGTTACAAGGCCGTGGCCCTGCTGCACGACAATTCCTCCTACGCCAAGGGCTTGGCCGAGGAAACCCGCGCGGCTCTGGAAAAGGCCGGTGTGAAGGTTATTTTTTACGACGCCCTGACCCCCGGCGAGCGCGACTATACCGCCATTCTGACCAAGCTCAAGGCCGCCGGCCCGGATTTGGTGTTCTTCACCGGCTACTATCCCGAAACCGGCATGCTGCTGCGCCAGAAAAAGGAAATGGGCTGGAACGTGCCCATGATGGGCGGCGACGCGGCCAACCATCAGGATCTGGTCAAGATCGCGGGGCCTGAGGCCGCCGCCGGCTACTTCTTTATCAGCCCGCCCCTGCCGCAGGATATGGACACCCCGGAGGCCAGAAACTTCCTGGCCGCTTTCAAGGTCAGGCATGGCAGCGTGCCCGTGTCGGTCTGGGCCGTACTGGCCGGGGACGCCTTCAAGGCCATTGAGGCCGCGCTGGCCGCGGGCAAGAGCGACCCCGAAGAGATGGGCGCCTGGCTCAAGCGGCTTGAGAACCTGCCCGGCCTGTCCGGCGCGTTGGGCTTTGACGCCAAGGGCGACCGCGTGGGTGAATTTTACCGCACATATGTGGTGGATGATAAGGGCGTTTTTGTTCTTCAACCCAAGTAGTCCGCAATACGGCTCTCTTGTCCGCTGATCGGGCAAATGGCGCGGCCCGGCTGGCGGAGAGACGGCCGCTTCCCGCGCCGGGCGTCCTGTTTAGCGCGCCGGCGGGCAAGAGAGCCGCATTCTGCTGTGACGCATGGGCATTGCGCAATCGCCGGACGGCTTTTTACCGAGTACTGGATGGCATGGAACAGTTTTTTCAACAGCTTCTGAACGGTCTTGCCGTGGGCGGCATCTACGCGCTGGTGGCCCTGGGCTACACGATGGTTTACGGCGTGCTCAAGCTCATCAACTTTGCCCACGGCGACCTGTTCACCATCGGCGCGTATCTGGGCCTGACCCTGCTGGTGAGCTGCAATCTGTCGGGCGCGCTGCCGTTGCCCGCGGCCGTGCTGGCCGTCTTTATCATGGCGGCCCTGCTGGTGGCGCTGATCGGCTTTTTGCTGGAGCGCGCGGCCTATCGCCCTTTACGCGGCGCGGGACGTCTTTCGGCGGTGGTTTCGGCTCTGGGCGCGTCCATCTTTTTTCAGAACGCCGTCATGCTGATCTATGGCGCGCGCGTGTATGTCTACCCTGACTTTCTGCGGCCGGACTTCACGGTGCATGTCTTCGGCATGGCCGTGCCCGGCGTGCGTCTGCTGGTCATCGCGGCCAGCGTGCTGCTGATGCTCGGCCTTTCGGCCTTCATCCAGCGCACCCGCACAGGCGCGGCCATCCGCGCCGCGGCCATTGACCAGGGCGCGGCCCGGCTCATGGGCATTAATGTGGACCGGGTCATTTCCCTGGTCTTTCTGATCGGGCCGGGCCTGGGCGGCGCGGCCGGGCTGATGGTGGGCATCTACTACGGGCAGATTGACTTTACCATGGGCTGGTCCTATGGGCTCAAAGCTTTTACCGCCGCCATTCTGGGCGGCATAGGCAACATACCCGGCGCCATGCTCGGCGGCCTGCTGCTGGGCGTTATCGAAGCCATGGCGGCCGGCTATATCGCCATCGCCTGGAAAGACGCCATCGCCTTTCTGGTGCTGATTCTGATTCTGATTATCCGACCCACGGGCATTCTGGGCGAACGAACGGCGGACAAGCTATGAAGCGCATGCCTCTGTATCTGGCGCTGGGCGCGCTGCTCTGCGGGCTGCCTCTGGTCTGCAACGCCTACTGGCTGGATGTCTGCGTGATGATTGGCCTTTATGCCCTGCTGGCGCTCTCGCTGAATGTGATTCTGGGTCAGGCGGGCATCTTTCATATGGGGCACGCGGCCTTTTTCGCCGTGGGCGCGTATGTGACGGCCATACTGAACACCCTGTGCCAGTGGCCCATCTTCTGGACCATGCCCCTGGCGGGCGCGGCGGCGGCCTTTTTCGCCCTGCTGGTGGCCCGGCCCATCATTCACCTGCGCGGCGATTATCTGCTTATTGTGACCATCGGCATTGTGGAAATCGTGCGCATTGCCCTGATCAATGACATTTTCGGCCTGACCGGCGGTTCCAACGGCATTTTCGGCATCAGCCGTCCGCGTTTTTTCGGCTTCAGAATCGTCAGGAGCGTGCAGTTTTATTATCTGGTCTGGGGCATGGTGGGCGTGAGCCTGCTGCTTTTTTACGGCCTCTGGCGTTCGCGTTTCGGGCGGGCGCTGAACTGCATCAAGGAGGATGACATCGCGGCCGAAGGCTGCGGGGTCAACGTCACCCGCTACAAGCTGCTGGCCTTTGTGCTGGGGGCCTTCTGGGCGGGCATGGCGGGCACGGTCTACGCCGCCAAGATGAGCACCATCGCGCCGGAATCCTTCAATTTCATGGAATCCGTGATCATTTTCGCGGTGGTCATTCTTTCCGGCGGCAGCCAGCTGGGCGTGCTGGTCAGCTCCTTTCTGTTCATCGGCCTGCCGGAAGTGCTGCGCGAATTTTCCAACGCGCGCATGCTGATTTTCGGTCTGGCCATGATGATCATGATGATCTGGCGGCCGCAGGGCCTGCTGCCGCCAGGCCCGCGCCACTACGCCGCGCCGGGCGCTTCCGCCGCTACGCGCGCCGGGGGCGAGCCGCCTGAACGGGGGGCCGCATGAGCCTCTTGTCTCTTCAGGAAATGACCAAGGTTTTCGGCGGGCTCATCGCGGTCAACGATCTTTCCTTCGCGGTGGAGGCGGGCAGCATTGTGGGCCTGATCGGGCCCAACGGCGCGGGCAAAACCACGGTTTTCAACTGCATTACCGGCAATTACACGCCGGAGCGCGGCCGGATTTTTTTTGACGGCGAAGCCATCACCGGCCTGAAGCCCCATCGCGTGGTGGAGCTGGGCATAGCGCGCACCTTTCAGAGCATCCGCCTGTTCGGCAGGCTGTCTGTGCTGGAAAACGCGCTGGCCGGGCGACACTGCCGGATGAAGGCCGGTCTGTTCGCCTGCATGCTGCACACGCCGGGCCAGCGCCGCGAAGAAAGGGCCGCCGTGGCCCGCTGCATGGAGGAATTGCGTTTTGTGGGCCTGGCTGACCGGTGCGACGAGGCCGCCGGAGGCCTGTCATATGGCAACCAGCGCCTGCTGGAAATCGCGCGCGCCCTGGCCTCGGATCCGCGCCTGCTGATTCTGGACGAGCCAGCCGGGGGCATGAACGACCAGGAAACAGCGGTTCTGGTGGATATTATCCGCGCCATCCGCCAGCGGGGCGTTACCGTGCTGCTCATTGAGCACGACATGCGGCTGGTCATGCAGATATGTGAAAAACTGGTGGTGCTGGAACACGGCGCCCTGATCGCCGAGGGCGCGCCAGAGGCCATGCGTCGCCATCCGGCGGTGATCGAGGCCTATCTGGGCGCCGACGACGAGAAGTGGTGATATGGCTTTGCTGACTCTTTCCGATATCCGGGTGCGCTACGGCAGCGTGGAGGTTCTGCACGGCATCAACCTGCATGTGGATGAAGGCGAGATCGTCACCATCCTCGGGGCCAACGGCGCGGGCAAAAGCACCACACTGCTGTCCATCAGCGGTCTGGTGCGGCCTTTTGCGGGCGATATCATGTTTGACGGCACGCCGCTGCTGCGCCTGCCCAGCCACGAGGTGGTGGGCCTGGGCATAGCCCAGTCCCCTGAGGGCCGACGGGTGTTCGGGGCCATGAGCGTGCTGGAAAATCTGCGCCTGGGCGCGTTCTGCATCCGGGACAAGACCCGCAGCGAGCGCACCCTGGAATGGATTTTTGACCTTTTTCCGCGTCTTCTGGAGCGCAAGGAACAACTGGCGGGCACGCTTTCCGGCGGCGAGCAGCAGATGCTGGCCATTGGCCGGGCCCTGATGGCCGAACCGCGCCTGCTTCTGCTGGACGAACCCTCGCTGGGCCTGGCCCCCCTGCTGGTGCGTTCCATCTTTGAAACCGTGCGGGCCATCAACAGGCGCGGGGTCACGGTGCTGTTGGTGGAGCAGAATGCCCGCGCCGCCCTGAAGCTGGCCACGCGCGGCTATGTGCTGGAGGTGGGCAGGGTTGTCATGGAAGACCGCGCGGAAAATCTGCTGGCCGACGCCAGCGTGCGCGAGGCCTATCTGGGCGGATAGAACTTTTCTTGCGCGACAGCGAGGCCCGGAACCCTCGGGGTTCCGGGCCTTTCTCATGCCTGCCCGCGCCAGGCGGCGAACGGTGCTCCCGGCAGCCAGCCGCGCCCGCGCAGACCCCAGGCGCGGCAAGGGCCGCCGCAGTGACGGAGGCCCGGCAAAAGGCTGGCCGCACCGCCGGCGCAAGCATGGCCTGGCGGTCGGGGACGCTCATGGCCCCTCGCCACCCCGGCCCATCGACAACGGCAGACCGTCGCGCTCTGTTTCATCACTTCCGGCCCAGCGTCCAGAGCGCGCATGGCAGCCGTCGGGGAAGGGATCAGCGCGGATAGGCCAGCGGATCCGGCCCCATGCGGCCCTGGCCATCCGGCAGGCGCAGCCCGTCCAAAGCGGCCACCTGCTCCGGCGTGAGCCGAAAATCAAAGACCGCCGCATTTTCCCTGACACGTTCGGCATGAACCGATTTGGGAATGGGCAGCAGGCCCTTTTCCAGATGCCAGCGCAGCAGAATCTGGGCCGGAGTTCTGCCGAGGTCAGCGGCCAGCTCGCGCACCAGGGCGTTTTCCATTTCCCGGCCCCGGCCCAGCGGGCTCCAGGAAATAACCTGAATGCCGCATTGGGCGCAAAAACGGCAAAGCCCCGCCTGAGTGAACAGGGGATGGACCTCAATCTGGTTTACGACAGGCCAGAAGCCGAAAACGTCATGCAGTTCACTGAGCTGCTCCTCCAGAAAATTGGAGACGCCCAGGACGCGAATTTTGCCCGCCTCCTTCTGGCGCAGCAGTTGCTCGAAGGCGCGCAGCCGCCGCGCGCTGTCCAGGCCCGGCCAGTGCAGCAGATAACCATCCAGATAGTCCAGGCCCAGCAGTCTGAGGCTCGTGTCCAGGGCGCGCGCCGGCTCGTCAAAATCCGTGGGCCATATCTTGGAAAGCACAAACAGTTTTTCACGCGCAAGGCCGCTGTGCCGCAGGGCCTCACCCACTGTGTCCTCATTGTGGTAGTAAGCGGCCGTATCAACATAGCGGTAACCACAGCCAACGGCCTCGCGCACGGCCAGCGCCAGTTCCGGCCCCGAAGCCTTGTAGCAGCCGAAGCCGAAGCCGGGCATCTTCGTTCCGTCATTCAACGTCACTGCGGAGGAAATACTTTCAAGCATACTGAATCTCCCGCCGCGCCGTTCTGTCCCGCCGCGCGGGCCGCCTTGCGGCAGCGCCGTCCGCCGAGACATCGGGCCGGCATATATGACTGAGCATAGCGGGAGCGCCGGCCTCCGGCAAGAGCGTGGCGCGACATCCGCACGCTTGTTGCCTTGACAGCGCTCATTTCGGGTTTTATGAATCTGGCCCACCGTTATCCTAACCACGGAATATCACCATGCGCGCACAGTCTGACGCGCCGGACCGCACTGTCCGTCCGGCCTCTTTTTCGGCAATTCTGACCGTTCTGACCATGCTGGCCGGGTGCCTGCTCTGCCTTTGCCCCTTGTCGGTTCAGGCCGCATCCGCCGCGCAACCGGGCCGCCCCGCAGAATTGCGCGTGCTGGCGACCACCTTTCCCGTCTATCTTTTTACCCGCAATGTGACCCAGAGCCGTCCCTATGTGAAGGTGGAGCTGCTGGTTCCGGCCCAGAGCGGCTGCCCCCACGACTTTGCGCCCAGCCCCCACGACCTGCAAAAGCTGGTTCAGGCCCAGGTTCTGGTGATGAACGGCCTGGGGCTGGAAACATTTCTGACTGCCTCCCTGGAAAAAATCAACGCCAAAATTACGCTTATCGACAGCAGCGCGGGCATTACGCCGCTGCCCCTGCCGCGGGGCATGCGGCCTTCCGCGCATGCCGGGCACAGCCACGAGGCCGTCAATCCACATCTTTTCGCCGGCCCCCAACAGGCCGCGGCCATGGCCTTTAATATCGCCAGGGGCATGGCGCGGGTTGACCCGGAAGGGGCCGCCGCCTACCATGCCGCCGCCGAAGCTTATGCCGCCCGCCTGTTTTCCGTGGGGCGGCGTCTTGCCGCCGTGGGCGCAGGCGCGCGCCGCAAGGGCATAGTCCTGCAGCACGACGCCCTGGCCTATCTGGCGCATGACGCCCGTCTGGAGATCGTGGACGTGATTCAGGAAAGTGAAGACGCGCAGCCCTCGGCGGCCCGAATCATGGAGCTGGTTCGGCGCGTCCGCGCGGAAAAGCCCGTGCTCATCGCCAGCGAACCTCAGTACTCGGACAAGCCCGCTCTGGCTCTCGCCCGCGAAACCGGCGTGCCCGCGGCGTGCCTTGATCCTGTAAGCTCAGGCCCGGCTGACGCGCCCCTGGGCTATTATGAAGCGGTCATGGCCGCCAACTGCCAGATTCTTGAGCGTTATTTTGGGCAGCGCTGACCACGCCTCTCCGGCCATTGTTTTCGAGCGCCTGCGGGTGCGCCGGGGCTGCAATGTCATTCTTGATGATATTTGCGCCACGGTGCCGCACGGCGGCAACACGGTGCTGGTGGGGCCCAACGGCGCCGGCAAGACCACCCTGCTGCTCTGCCTTATCGGCGAAATTGGCTATACCGGGCGCATTCTGTCCAAAGGCGGCAGCGGCGCGCCCCGGCCGCGTCTGGGCTATGTTCCCCAGCAATTGCAGATGGACGGCGGCCTGCCCCTGCTGGTCAGCGAATTTCTGTCACTGGAGCGCCAGCGCCGCCCGCTCTGGCTGGGCCTGAAAGCCGCCGCCCGCGCCAGGGCGCGTCACCTGCTGGAACTGGTGCGGGTTGAACATCTGGAAAACCGCCGCATGGGCGATCTTTCCGGCGGCGAACTGCGGCGGGTGCTGCTGGCGGCGGCGCTGGGGCGTGAACCGGAACTGCTGGTGCTGGACGAGCCGGAAGCGGGCGTGGACTTTCAGGGCGAACGCCTGTTCTGGGAAGTGCTGGACACGGCCCGGCGCGCATATGGTTTTACCCAGCTCATGGTCAGCCACAATCTGCCTCTGGCGGCGCACTACGCCACGCATGTGATCTGCCTGAACAAGTCCGTGCGCGCCCAGGGGCCGCCGCGGAACACCCTGACCGCCGCCAACCTGCTGAACACTTTTGGCGTGCCCATCCACCTCTATCCCGACCAGTGCGGCGGCGAGGATCCGGCCTGCCCCCAATGCGGGGCATGGTACGGCCCTGATCACCCGCCATCGGATCAGGTCTCCGCGCCGTCATCGCCCGGGCAACAGCGGAACGGGCTGAAGCCCCCGCCCTGCCGGAGCTGCGCGCTGCGCATGCCAGACGCCGCCCGACCGGGGGACAGCCCACGGAGCGGGAAGCATGATTGATTTCTCCCCGCTTTACGCGCTTGTCGGCCTGCTGCCGCTGGACTGCCTCCAGCCGCGCTTCATGCGGCAGGCGCTGCTGGCCCTGTTGCTGCTCGCGCCCATGGCCGCCGTGCTGGGCGTGCAGATCATCAACTTCCGCATGGCCTTTTTTTCCGACGCCATCAGCCACTCGGCCTTTGCGGGGGTGGCTCTGGGGCTGATCCTGTCCGTGAATCCCCGGCTTTCCATGCCGCTTTTCGGTGTGCTGGCGGGTCTGGCGGTCATGGCCGTGCGCCGCAACAGCCATCTTTCGGCAGATACGGCCATCGGCATCGTCTTTTCGGCGGTGGCGGCTTTCGGCCTGGCCGTCGTCAGTCGCGCCAGCGGCGTAGCCAGAGGCATGCAGCAATTCCTTTACGGCGACATTCTGACCATCAGTGAAACCGAAATCGCCTTTCTGGGGCTGCTTTTTCTGGCCATACTGCTTTTTCAGGCCACAGGCTACAACCGGCTGACGCTCATTGCCCTCAACCCGGTCATGGCCCGCGTGCACGGGGTGCGCGTGGCCCTCTGGCAATACCTTTTCGCGGGCCTGCTGGCTTTGGTGGTCATGTTTTCGGTCTGGGCCGTGGGCGTGCTGCTGGTCACGGCCATGCTCATCGTGCCGGCGGCCACCGCCCGCAATCTGGCGCGCACCGCGGGCGGCATGTTCTGGTGGGCGCTGCTGGCGGGCGTCAGTTCCGGCTTCGTCGGGCTCACGCTCTCCGCCCAGGACTGGCTCGCCACGGCCAGCGGGGCCACCGTCATCCTGACGTCCTGCTGCTGGTTCGCGGCAAGCTGCGTGTGGGCCGCCCTGCGTGGCCATCGCCGCGTCTGAAGCCCGCGCATGTCTCCCTGGCCTGTCGTTCGCATCACCACCGCCCAGGGGCCGCGTCAGGCTGTGGCGCCACTGGTTGTCTCAGCCAGCCGGGCCACGGACATCCCGGCCTTTCACGTCCGCTGGCTTCTGGAACGGCTGCGCGCCGGCTATTGTCTCTGGCGCAATCCCTTTAACGCGGAGCAAAAGCAATACGTCACCTTCGCGCGTTGCAAGTGCCTGATTTTCTGGAGTAAAAACCCTCTGCCTCTGCTGCCGCGCCTGGCGGAAATCGACGACCTCAACTTCAGATACTACTTTCAGTTTACACTGAACAACTATGAACCGGAAAGGCTGGAACCAGGTCTGCCGCCGCTGGAACAACGCCTAGAAACCTTCTGCCGCCTCTCGGAACAAGTGGGGCGCGAGCGTGTGATCTGGCGCTGGGATCCGCTGCTTCTTGGCCCGACGCTGCCGGCGGAAGCGCTGCTGGAGCGGCTGGATGCCCTGGGCCGCAGGCTCAGCCCCTTCACGGACAAACTGGTCGTCAGTTTTCTGGATATATACAAGAAAATCAAAGGCCGTCTGGCCGCCCATGCAGCCGCGCCGCGCGCGCCTCTGGAATCGGAAATTCCGGCCCTGGCGGAAGGGCTGGCCCGCTGTAACGCCGCCTGGCCGCATCCTTTGCGGCTGGGTGCCTGCGCCGAAGCCGCGGATCTTTCGGCCTGGGGCATCGCGCATAATGCCTGCGCCGACCCGGCGCTGATCAGCCGCCTCTGCCAGGAGGATGCCGATATTCAACGCCTCTGCGGCCTGGAGCCCACACAGGCGCGCCTCTTGCCGGCAAGACCGCGCAAACCCGCCAGGGATCCCGGCCGACGCAGGCACTGCCACTGCCTGCCCGCCAAAGACATTGGAGCATACAGCTCCTGTCCCCACGGCTGCGTTTATTGCTATGCCAACCAGTCCCAGGCCGTGGTCCGGGCCCGCCTGCGCATGCAAAGAAAGGGAACGGAAAGCCTCATCTGACGTTTTTCAAGCCGCGCAAGCGGCCTGGAAGGCGCAAACACAGCAAAGCGGGCTTTGCCAATAATCTGGTGAACGGTCAGGCGTTCCCGATCGCTGATGCGGGCAGCCCCCTGAACTTTGATAGCTGCGAAAAGTCAAAAATGCACCTGTCCGTGCGGAAACGCGGGAGTCAGCGGGGCAGGGGCACGTCCGTCAGAAAGCCCGCGGCCATGGTTCTGGCAATCAGCGCGCCCGACCCGTCAAAAACCTGAACATCATAGCTTTGGACATGCTGGCCGTCACGCACCACGCGCGCTTCCGCCGTGAGCGGGCCGCTTTTGCCGGGGCGCAGAAACTCGATGGTGGCGTTCAGGCTGACCACGCCGGTTTTCCGTTCGGCATTGGCCGCCGCGCCGAAAGCCACATCGGCCAGGGAAAAGATGGCTCCGCCGTGGGCCACGCCCATGCCGTTTTTATGGTTATCGGTCAGGGGCATGCTCACCCTGGCGTATCCCCGGCTGGCGCTTTCAATGGTCATTTGCAGATGGCGCATCAGTTTATCGTTCTTGGCAACATAATTTTCCATGGGTTCTCCACAAATTCAAAAACGGGGTCGAAAGCTGCCGCTTCCGACCCCGGATCAGGATGACAAAGCCTGTCGCGCGGCGTTTCAGGCCGCCGCCGGTGTGTTTTCAGGGCGTCCGCCGGGGCGGCGCGCCCGCGTCAGGCCGGAGAAGCCGCCGACAATGCCGGCAGCCTCTGGCAATGGCGGGGGTCATTCCACTTGCTGAATGCCGTCCAGCTTCCAGACGCCGTTTGCTGAGGGGCGCATAAAATGCCAAATTTCACGCACCGAGGAGGGAGCCTGCTGATCCGGCCTCTCGCGCAGCAGCACGTCAAAGAAAACCTGGGCCCGCTGGCTGTCGCCGTCGTTTTCCACCCCCAGCAACTGGGCATTGACCAGCAGCACTTCCGTGACGCCGGGCGCGGGCTCGGCCTCAAGCTGTTCGCGTACGGCGTTCAGCACGGCGGGCGTGGCGAACTGGGCGATATCGTTCAGATCCCGCTTGTCCCATGATTGCTGCAGGCGGTTGTAGGCCATCTTGGCGCCGCGCAGAAATTCATCCACATCAAAGCCTTCGGGCACATCCACGCGCGGCGCGGCGTCAAAGCCCCGCGCCTGATCCGCGCCGCCCTGACCCGTGTCGCGCAAGGCGTCCCAGCCGGAAGCGACGCTGTCGCGGCGCATGCCGCGGGAGGCGCTGTCCTCGCGCAGATCGCCGTGCAGACCGCCCATGACGCTCCCCTGCGCTCCGGCCCCGGCCGGCGCGGGGGCCTGCCGGTTGCGGAAGCGCGCGAAGAGCTTGAGGCCGAGGAAGACCAGCAGGCCGATAAGGATGATGTCCATAAAGCCGCCGCCTGAGAAACCGTTGCCCGCAAGCAGGGAACCGAGCAGCGTGCCGGCCAGCAGACCGCCGAACAGGCCGCCCATGCCGCCGAACAGGCCGGGGCGTTGCGCGGCCTGACCGGCCTGCGCCTGATTCATGGGTTGACGTTGCGCGCCGGGCGTCTGCTGGCGCATGGCGGGCGCGGGCGCGGGCTTGCTCATGAAGGGTTTGCCGCCGAAGGAACGGCCGCCGCCCATGCGCGCGGCGTCGGCCGTTTCAGGCAGGGCAAGGGCAAAGGCGGAAAAAAGCAGAAATATTCCGGTCAGAATGGCGCTCAGTTTCATGCGAAAACTCCCGTTGCGGGGGTGGTTGAGGTGGAACGCGGCGTCACGTCTTTGCGCGTCATGAACAGAGTATGTTTTTTTGGGGAAAAAGCAAGGAGCACTTTCCATGAAAAGAAAGGCGCGTCAAACAAGGGAAGGGACATGGCGAACGCCGGGCCAGGGAAAAGAACGCGGCCGCAAATTTAGCCGCCGCAAGACATGTCGCGCCGCGCGTGCTGAAAAGCCCCCTCAAAAAAATATGCGGGCAAGCGGAAAACGGAGGGGCCGGGACGACGCTTTTTTTATGCGGCCCCCTCGCGCGGCCCCGCCTTCTGACGCCTTCACGCGAGTGCCTGCCGGAGCGCGGCCCATTGCCAAGCGCGCAAGGAATATTATATTGCATAAAAACCGGGTACTGCCGGAGCGGCCGGGCATGGTCTGATTTGACACCGGTCGCATGCAGGTAGTACTTTCCCGCTTCAGACCGGGCACGAACCCGGCATGGGCCGCGCCGCCAGGCGCGTCGAAATCGTAACGGAGGCAGCGTTGAATCAGTTCAGTCGCAACCTGATGCTGTGGGCGATTATCGTCCTGGCGATGGTCATGCTTTTCAATATGTTCCAACAGCCGCAGGCCGGTTTGCAGCGGGTGCCCTATACGGAGTTTCTGAGCAAGGTGGATGAGGGGCAGGTGCTGTCCGTGACCATCCAGGGGCATACTCTTGCGGGCAGAACAGCGGACAACAAGACCATTCAGACTTATGCCCCGCAGGATTCGGGCCTGGTCGGCAGGCTCATTGAAAAGAAGGTGGAAATCAAGGCCGAGCCGCCGGAAGAATCCCCCTGGTACATGACGTTGCTGGTGTCCTGGTTTCCCATGCTTTTGCTCGTTGGCGTCTGGATTTTCTTTATGCGCCAGATGCAGAGCGGCGGCGGCAAGGCCATGAGTTTCGGTCGTTCCAGGGCGCGCATGCTCAATCAGGAGAACGCGCGCGTCACCTTCGCCGATGTGGCGGGGGTGGACGAGGCCAAGGAAGAGCTCTCGGAAGTGGTGGAATTTCTCTCCAACCCCAAAAAGTTCACTCGCCTGGGGGGGCGCATCCCCAAGGGCGTCTTGCTGGTGGGCCCTCCGGGCACGGGCAAGACCCTGCTGGCGCGCGCCGTGGCCGGCGAAGCCGGGGTGCCGTTTTTTTCCATCTCCGGTTCGGACTTTGTGGAAATGTTCGTGGGCGTGGGCGCTTCGCGCGTGCGCGACCTTTTTGTGCAGGGCAAGAAAAACGCGCCCTGCCTGATCTTTATTGACGAAATTGATGCCGTGGGCCGCCAGCGCGGCGCCGGTCTGGGGGGCGGTCACGACGAACGCGAACAGACCCTGAATCAGCTGCTTGTGGAGATGGACGGCTTTGAAAGCAATGAGGGCGTCATCCTTATCGCGGCCACCAACCGCCCGGATGTGCTGGACCCGGCCCTGCTGCGGCCCGGGCGTTTTGACCGTCAGGTGGTGGTGCCCACGCCGGATCTGCGCGGTCGCCGCCGCATCCTTGAGGTGCATACCAAACGCACGCCTCTGGATGCGGATGTGGATCTGGAAGTGCTGGCGCGCGGCACGCCGGGCTTTTCCGGCGCGGATCTGGAAAATCTGGTCAATGAGGCGGCCCTCCAGGCGGCCAAGCTGAATCAGGACAAGCTGGACATGCGCGATTTTGAGTTTGCCAAGGATAAGGTGCTCATGGGCCGTGAACGGCGCAGCCTGATCCTCTCGGACGAGGAAAAACGAATCACCGCGTACCACGAAGGCGGTCACGCCCTGGCCGCCCGGCTGCTGCCCGGCTCAGACCCGGTGCACAAGGTCACCATCATCCCGCGCGGCCGCGCCCTGGGCGTGACCATGCAACTGCCCGAGGAAGACCGCCACGGCTACTCCCGCGGCTATCTGAAAAACAATCTGGTGGTGCTGCTGGGCGGTCGTGTGGCGGAAGAGCTGATTTTTGACGACATTACCACCGGCGCGTCCAATGATATTGAGCGCGTCACCCGCATGGCCCGCAAGATGGTCTGCGAGTGGGGCATGAGCGAGGCCGTGGGCACGCTTTCCATCGGCGAAACCGGCGAAGAGGTTTTCATCGGTCGGGAGTGGGTGCAAAACAAGAATTTCAGTGAAGACACGGCCCGACTGGTTGATTCCGAGGTCAAGCGCATTGTGGAAGAGGCCCATGCCCGTTGCCGCAAGCTCTTGCAGGACAATGAGGAAACACTGCACCGCATCGCCCGGGCCTTGCTGGAGCGTGAAACCATCACCGGCGACGATCTGGATTTGCTGATGGACAACAAGGAACTGCCGCCTCTGGACATGAACGGCAAACCCCTGAAGACCTCCCGGGCCGGCGATTCCCCGCAACGGGAGAAGGGCGGCGATTTTGTTCTGGAGCCGGATGAAGCCGACCCGGCATCTCCGGCGACTCAGGGTGCCGAACCGTCGCGTCCGGCGGCGGAGACGCCTGATCCGGGGCGGGGCGACCACGCCGGCAAGGATGCCCCGAACGCATCGACTGACCATGCGGAACAGGATAAAAAGTAACCGGCAGGGCGCATCCGTCACGGGTGCGCCCTGGTTTGTGAGCGGGGGCAGGGCCTTGACGGTTTCCGCCCCTTTCGGCGTCATGGGCATCGTCAATCTGACGCCGGATTCTTTTTACGACGGCGGCGCGCACGCCAGCCCGCGCAAGGGGCTGGCGCATGCCCTGAGCCTGCTTGAGCAGGGCGCGGATATTCTGGATCTGGGCGCGGAATCATCCCGCCCCGGCGCAACGGCGCTGGAGCCCGCCGAAGAGCTGGAGCGCCTCCTGCCCGTGCTGGCCGGGCTGCGGCGGCGCGCGTCCGGCGCGTTCATCTCGGTGGACACCTATCATGCGGCTACCGCCGCAAGGGCGCTGGAGCAGGGGGCCGCGATCATCAATGATATTTCAGCCTGCGCTTTTGACCCTGAGTTGCTTGACGTGCTGGTGCAGTACAAGCCGGGCTATGTGCTGATGCACAGCCAGGGCCGCCCGGACAGCATGCAGCATGACCCTCGCTATGATGACGCGCGCCGCGAGGTGCGGGAGTTTTTCGAGCGGGAGCTGACGCGCCTGACGGCCGCCGGGCTGCCTGAGGATCACATTGTGCTGGACCCCGGCATAGGCTTCGGCAAGACGCTGGAACACAATCTTGCCCTGCTCTCGCATCCTGAGGACTGGCTGGGCTTCGGCCGGCCGGTGCTCATGGGGCTGTCCATGAAATCCATGTTCGGCGCGCTGCTGGGTCTGCCGCCCTCTCAAAGGGGCCCGGCCACCCAGGCGGCCACGGCCCTGCTCTGGAGCCGGGGCGTTTTCTGGCATCGGGTTCATGACGTGGCCGCCGCCCGGCAAAGTCTGGCCGTGGCCGCGGCGTTGCGTTCCGGTATTTGAAACTGGTCGTCCTGCGGCAATGCTCTGGCGCGCAGAGCGGGCGCGACAGGCTTCGCAGGGCGGGCGCGCTCTCCGCCATGGCGATTCACGCGCAAGTTCCCAAGGGGGAAACCATATGTTCAGTATCAAGTGGTCATGGCGGACGCTTACTGTCTTCGTTGTCTCGCTGATTTTTTGCGGTACCGTAATCTGCTCTCTGGTGGCAAACGAGCAGGAGCAGGAAGCCATCAAGATGGAGAGAATCAGCTTCACCCAGAGCAACAAGCTTACCAACGTCCTGACCAAGCTGCTCTACAAGACGCAGACCATTTCCGCCCTGATGATTCAGGACAACGGCAATATAGAAGGTTTTGAAAAAATAGCGGCCACTCTTGTGGATGATCCGGCCATTCTCAATGTGCTGCTGGCTCCGGGCGGCGTGGTCAGCGCCGTGTATCCCCTCGAAGGCAATGAGGCCGTGCTGGGCCTGAACTTTTTTGCCGAGGGGGCGGGCAATCGGGAGGCCGCGGAGGCCAGAAACACCGGGCAGCTGGTTCTGGGCGGCCCCTTCCCGCTGAGGCAGGGCGGAGAAGCCCTGGTGGGCCGTCTGCCCGTATATGTGCGGGGGCAGTTCTGGGGCCTGGTTTCCGTAACGCTGAAATTTCCTCAGGCCCTGGACGGCGCGGGGCTGGAGCGGCTGGCCGAGCAGAATCTGGCCTACAGTCTCTGGCGAATCAGCCCGGACAGCGGCGAAAAGCAGATTATCGCGCAAAGCCCGCAGGGGGGCGGCAGCCACAGCCGGTATATGGAAACGCCCCTGAATATTCTCAACGCCGAATGGTTCCTCCGAATTTCGCCCATCAGGGCCTGGTATCAGTACCCTGAGTCCTGGCTGTATATCTGCCTGGGCATACTGTGCAGCTTTCTGCTGGCTTCGCTGGTGCAGCACAATGCCGACCTGCGCGACATCCATCAGCAACTGGACAGTATGGCCTCGCATGACGCCCTTACAGGCATACTCAACCGGCGCGGCCTGTTCAAGAAGCTGGAGACGCTGATCGGGAAGGACGGCAATTCTTTTTCGCTGTATTATATGGATTTGAACAAATTCAAGATGTTCAACGATGTCTACGGACATAACACGGGCGACCATGTATTGCGGGTCTTTGTGGAAGAAGTGCAGCGCCGCGTAAAAATGCCGCACATTTTCGCCCGTATCGGCGGGGACGAGTTTGTGGTCATCACCCAGAGCGCGGTGCGCGACAACGACATCGCGAAGTCTTTTGACGATATCCGCGCGGCGCTGCAAAGCCGGAAAATTGTGGACGATGACAGTGTGCGCGTTTCCTTCAGTCTGGGCAGGGCGGTCTATCCCCGCGACGGCGAAACCATTGACGCCCTGATCGCCCATGCGGACGGCGGAATGTACACGGAAAAGCGCAACGGCTCCGAAAAAACCGCGTGACGGCCTGAGAGAAGCATACGGTGTTTGAGCATTTTGTCTTCGACTGGCGCGACCTGCTGGATATCGCCCTGGTCAGCGCGCTGCTCTATCAGGTCATCCAGTTGTTGCGCGGTTCCCGCGCGCTGGCCGTGCTTACCGGCCTGGGGCTGCTGACCCTGCTGTACTTCATGTCCAGGACAATGGGCCTGTATACGCTCACCTGGCTGTTGCAGCATATTTTCAGCTCGTTATTCATTCTGATTGTGGTCATCTTTCAGGCCGACATTCGCCAGGCTCTGGGCGAAATGGGCGCGCACCGCCTGTTCAGGCGGCGCGGGCTCAGGCTGAGCGGGGTGGAGGAAGTGGTCATGGCCTGCGTTGAGATGGCGCGTCTGCGCGTGGGGGCGCTCATCGTCATTGAGCGCAGCATGCGCCTTGGCGACATGATCAAGCGCGAAGGCGTGCGGCTGGACGCCCAGCTCTCCCGCCAGCTGCTCATGAATATTTTTTATCCCAAGGCTCCGCTGCACGACGGCGCTGTGGTCATCAGCCGCGGGCGCATCATGGCGGCGGCCTGCATTCTGCCGCTGGCCGTGGCCAAGGGGCAGAGTTTCGGCACCCGCCACCGGGCGGCTTTGGGCATCACGCAAGAGAGTGACGCCGTGGTTGTGGTTGTGTCCGAAGAGCGCGGCGAAATTTCCGTGGCCATGAAAGGCGAGCTGGCGCGCGCGCTGGATGCGGCGCGCCTGAGGCAGGTGCTCAATGAAATCCTCTGAAGACAGCGGCGCTCTGCGGCGCGCGCCGCATCTGCTTTCGCTGCTGGTGGCGGTGCTGGCCGCCGTGGCCATGTGGTACGTGGTCAGCGTGCGGGATCGCCTGGAAGCCCAGGTGGAAGTGAATATTGATTATTACGGCATTCCGCCCAACCTGGTGGTCACCGACGGCCTGATCAGCAAGATCACGGTGCGCCTGCGCGGGCCGGAAACTCTGCTGCGCTCCATCACCCAGCAGCGGCTGACCCAGGCCGTGGACCTGTCTGACATCAAGAAGGGCGTCACAAATGTGCCGCTGGGCGGCGACAATCTGGGCCCCAACTTCCGGGCTTTTGAGCTGGTGGACATTCAGCCGCCGCGCATTGTCGTCAGGGCCGACACCCTGCTGGAACGCAGCGTGCCCCTGCGCGCCATTGTGGATTCGCCTCTGCGCGGCGGGGCCCTGACCGTGGAAAACGTCAGCGTGTCGCCGGCCACTGTGGTCTTGCGCGGCCCCGAAGACGTGCTGTCGGATATCACCAGCGTGCCGCTGACCATCATGCTTGACCCCAAGGCGGCGGGCGCCACCGTGCATCAGACCATCACCCTGGACACGCCGAGCCTGGTCACCGCCAATCCCTCGTCGGTGCGCGTGCAGTACACCATCACCAGCGGGCGCACCGTGGTGTCGCGACGTTGCAGGGTGGAACTGGCCGGGGAGAACCGCCGCCAATATACAGTGGAGCCGGAGGAAGTGACGGTGCTGGTGGAAGTGCCCGAAGCCCTGGCCACGAGCGCGCGCTATCTGGGCCAGCTGGAGGTCAGCGTCACGCCCCCCTCCCTGGAACCGGGCCAGAGCAAACAGACGGAGTTGCGCTTCCGTCTGCCTGAGGGCATGACCCTCTTGAATCCCGCCATCGAAGAAGTTACGGTTTTTCGCAAGAAAAAATAGCCTGCGCTTGCGCGCGCAAGTTCAGAAGGAGTTTTCATGGCTGAACGTCTCTTCGGCACGGACGGTCTGCGCGGCGCCGTGAATGCCGCGCCCATGACCGTGGATGTGGCCCTGCGTCTGGGGCTGGCGGCCGGGGTGCGCTTCAGGCGCGGCCCGCATCGGCATAAGGTGGTCGTCGGCAAGGATACGCGGCTTTCCGGCTACATGTTTGAGTCCGCGCTTACGGCGGGCTTGTGCGCCGCGGGCATGCACGTGATCATGACCGGCCCTCTGCCCACGCCGGCCATTTCCTTCCTGACGCGCAGCATGCGCGCCGATCTGGGCGTGGTCATCTCCGCCTCGCACAACCCTTTTTCCGACAACGGCATCAAGTTTTTCGACGCCGACGGCTATAAACTGCCGGATCAGACTGAAAACGAAATCGCCGAGATGGTTCTCAACCCGGATATGGCCTGGCCCTATCCAGACTCTCGCATGGTGGGGCGGGCCTCCAAGATTGAAGACGCCGGGGGCCGCTATATCGTCTACACCAAAAGCTGCTTTCCGACCCAGCTGACCCTGGCGGGTCTGCGCATCGTGGTGGACTGCGCCAACGGCGCCAGCTACAAGGTGGCGCCGCTGGCCCTGGAAGAACTGGGGGCCGAGGTCTTTCGCCTGGGCGCCGAGCCCAACGGCACCAATATCAATGACCATTGCGGTTCGCTCTATCCCGAAGTGGTGGCGGCCAAGGTGCGCGAGGTGCGCGCCGACGTGGGCCTGGCTCTGGACGGCGACGCCGACCGCCTGATCGTGGTGGACGAGCACGGCAACATCCTGGACGGCGACCAGCTTATGGCCCTCTGCGCCCAGGCCATGATGGCGCGCGGCGAGCTGCCGGGCAACATGCTGGCGGCCACGGTGATGAGCAACATGGCGCTGGAGATTTTCATGCGCGAGCACGGCGGCGTCCTTCTGCGCACCCAGGTGGGCGACCGCTATGTGGTGGAGGCCATGCGCCGCGAGGGGGCCATGCTTGGCGGCGAGCCGTCCGGGCATCTCATCTTCCGGGGCTACAGCACCACGGGCGACGGTCTGCTGGCGGCCCTGCAGATTTTGCGGATCATGCGCGAGAAGGAGAAACCGCTCTCCGAACTGGCGGGCCTGCTCACGCCCTTCCCGCAGAAACTCGTCAATGTGCGGGTGGAAAAACGCCTGCCCTTTGAGGAACGCCCGGCCATCGGCGAGGCCGTGGCCAGAGTGGAAAAGGAACTGGCCGGGCGGGGCCGGGTGCTGCTGCGCTATTCAGGCACCGAGGCCCTCTGCCGCATCATGGTGGAAGGCGAGGATGAAGACAGGGTCGGGCTTTACGCGACGGACCTGGCGGAGGTGGTGGCGCGCGAACTGCGCTGAGGCGCGCCGGGCGCGCGGCAACGCAACAGATCACCTTGACGGGGCGGATGCCATGCGAAAACACGCTCTTGTGGACGTGGCGCTACAGGTTTTTGGCAAGCCTTACCAGACGGCGCTGTGCCTTCTTTCGCTCATGCGCCATTGCGAGCCGTGGATCGGGACGATTTTTTCGTCATTGAAAACGCCAAGCCCAAATACGACACGGTGTCGGTGACCGCGCTGGCCGACCTGGTGCCGAAAATGCGCACCGTGTTCATGAAAAACTGGCTGGGCGTGGGCAGTGTGGACACGGCGCGCCTGCGCGAAACGGCCTACCGGCGCTCTGTCCGCTATCAGTACGCCTGGGAGGAGACCTCGCGGGATTTTCTGCTCGTCATCCACAATGACGCGTCTTTCTGCGGCGACGTTATCGCGCCCATGCTGGAAAACATCGGAGATCACATTGCCCTGGGCGAGCTTGGGCAGTGCTGGAACTGCCCCGCCGCCCGCCCGCACATTGTGGAGGCCCTGGCCATAAACGGCGGCAAGCCTTGCCAGAGGGCGCGGTACACCGATTTCAGACTGACTTTTCAGGATCTTGACGCCATGTACCGGCTCTCCCGGAATCGGGGAGAGCATATCCGCAACTTTCTCAAGGTTCCCTGGGCGGAAGAACTGCGAAAGCATCCGTGGCCCCTGCCGGAATGTCGCGTCAACGAGTGGTGCTGTCTGATCAGCATGCGTCTTGCCCGCGGGGCGACCATGCCCCTGGGCGTGGCGCGCCCTTTCGGCGCGTATGCCTCCCTGACGGATTTGGGCGTGTCCTGGTTTCGCGATGTGCACCGACAGGGCTTCCGGGCGCGCCATTTTGACCTCGGCCCCTATGTGCGTCACAGCATGGGGCATATTCATCTGTGGAATGAGGATGCCTACCGCGCGCGCGAAGCGAGCGCCGCCGCCGCTCTGCGTGAGGGCTTTCCAGAACGCGCGACCGATCTGGCCGCCAGAGGGTTGCCTGTATAAAGGCCGGAAGCGGCCTGCCCGCAGGGCTTGCGCGCGCCGTCGCGAGCCGGCCGGCAATTTGCGTTTTTTTCTTGCACTTGCCGCGCTTTTGACGGAATATGAACGTGAAGCATATTCGACGCGTTGCGGAACAGCCGCTCTTTTCAGGCGGCGCGCGCATGACGGCGCGATGACGCAAGGGCGGATTCTTTTCCAGTTATCCCGCAATGTTCCGAAGCTCTGGCTTTGTTTCGGCACTAATACATGAGCGGAGGCGCGCATGAAGGATATTCGCAAGGTGATCATTCCCGTGGCCGGTTGGGGTACGCGTTCACTGCCCGCGACCAAGAATATTCCCAAGGAAATGCTGCCCATCTATAACAAGCCTGTCATCCAGTATGTGGTGGAGGAGGCGCAGCGCGCGAAAATTCAGGACGTGATCTTCGTGACCAACCGGGACAAGAGCGTCATTGAAGATCACTTTGACTACAACCTTCAGCTGGAGGCGGTGCTGGAGCGCGCCGGCAAACTGGACAAGCTGGCCGAAGTGCGGCAGGTGGCCGAAATGGTCAACATCATGTCCGTGCGCCAGAAAAAACAGCTCGGCCTCGGGCATGCGGTGCTCTGCGCGCGCGAGCTGGTGCGTGACGACCCCTTTGCCATCATGGTGGGCGATGACCTGATGTTCGGCGGCGTGCCGGGCATCGGCCAGCTCATTGAAGTGGCGATGGCCGAAAAGATGCCGGTTATCGGCGTTATGGAAGTGCCCTGGGAAAAGGTCAGCCGCTACGGCATCATTGATGGCGAAGAAGTGGCCCCCGGCGTTTTCCGGGTGCGCGACATGGTGGAAAAGCCCAAGCGCGAGGCCGCGCCTTCGCGTCTGGCCATTGTGGGCCGCTATGTGCTCACTCCGGAAATTTTTGATTATCTGGAAAAGGTCAAACCGGGCCACGGCGGTGAAATTCAGCTTACCGACGCCCTGCAGGCCATGGCGAAAGATCGCGGCATGATGGCCGTGCGCATGTCGGGCATGCGGTTTGACGCCGGCGACTGGGCGGAATTTCTTACGGCCAATATTTACTTCGCCCTCCAGGATGAGGAATTGCGTTACGAATTGCTGGGCCTGCTCAAGAACTTCGTTCAGTTCCAGTAAAATTTACCGTAAGCTGTTCTTCACCCCTTGATTGCGTCAGGAGTCCATGACGGCGCGGCGCTGTACAAATGTACGGCAGCCGCCTGTCGTGGGCTTCTTTCTTCGGAAGGGCGTTTCCGTTTCTTGTCCGTCTGAACTGCGGTCGCCCTGTCGTCAACGCCGTGCGGCCGCGCCGAAGTATGCCTGCTGTATGTATGCCAATGTCGCTTTGCTGAGTCCCCCGTATGCCTGCCTGACCTATGCGCTGCCGCCGGAATTTCCGCCGGAGTTCTGGCGGCCCGGCCTGCGCCTGGCTGTGCCCCTGGGCAGGAGCGAACGCGGCTTTCGGGCGGCCGCGCTTTTGTCCGTCAGCGAGGCGTCGGGTCTGCCGGGCAGCGTAACCTGCAAGACTGTCTGCTGGCCGCTGGAAGATGCCCCCCTGCTGCCGCCGGATCTGCTGGCCTTATTTCGGGACATGGCCCTGCGGCAGGGCGTGGAGGCGGGGCTCATCCTGGGCCATGTGCTGCCGCAGGGGCTGCGCAGCACGCGCGTGCGGCTGCATTGTCTGGAAAGGGGACGCGCCACGGCGCTGAGCCTGTTGCAGATCAGTCAGGCGAACGCGGCGGAGCGGCAGAAACTGGCCCGGGCGCTTTGTTCCGGCGCGGCCCGCATGCTGTCGCCCGGCGCCGACGCGGCCAGTGAGGAGTTTTGCCTGTTGCGCGCCGACCCTCCCTGGCCGGTGCGCCCCTCGGCCACCCGCCAGATTGAAGTTCTGGAATATCTGCACGAGCACGGGGCCGTAAGCCGCCGCCGCCTGCTGCGCAGCCTGGGGCAGGCTGTGGCCCCCGCCCTGCAAAGTCTGCTCAGGGCCGGCCATCTGTCGCTGACGCGCGAAGAGGTCGGGGATGATGCGGAACGGGCCCTGCTGCCTCCGCCGCCCGCGCCTTTCAGCCTTAATGCTGACCAGCGGGCGGCTCTGGCCGAGCTGCGCGCGGTTCTGGACAGGGATGCGGCGGCCTCCCGCCTGCTTTACGGCGTCACAGGCAGCGGCAAGACGGCCGTCTATCTGGAGCTGGCCAGGGATTGTCTGGCGCGGGGCAAAAGTTTGCTGCTGCTGGCCCCGGAGGTGGCCCTGGCCCACAAGCTGCGCCGCGACGCCGCCTGCGCCCTGCCTGACGCGCCGCTTTTTTTCCATCACGGCTATCAGTCGCCGGCGCGGCGCGAAGCCGCCTTCCGCGCATTGGCCGCCCGGCGTGATCCCTGTCTGGTGGTGGGCACGCGCTCGGCGCTTTTTCTGCCTGTGCCGCGCCTGGGCTGCGTGGTGCTGGACGAGGAGCACGACAGCTCTTTCAAGCAGGATGAGGGGCTTTCCTACCAGGCCAAGGAAGTGGCCTGGTTTCGCATGGCCCAGGCGCGCGGTTTGTTGCTGCTGGGGTCGGCCACGCCGGACATCAAGACGTTTTACGCGGCGGAAAACGGGCAACTGCCCTTGCTGCGCCTGCCGCGCCGGGTGGGCGGCAGGCCGTTGCCGCCGGTGGAGCTGGTGGACATCAGCGCCTTGCCCCCGGCGGCGTCCTCTCTGGAGGGGGGCGGGCTGCTGGCCCCGGCGAGCGAAGCGGCCCTGCGCGAGACGCTGAAAAGGGGGGAACAGGCCGTGGTGCTGCTCAACCGGCGCGGCTACGCCCCCCTGATGTACTGTCTGGACTGCAACGCCACCCTGCGATGCCCGCAGTGCGAAATCGGCCTCGCCTACCACAAGGGGCGGGAAAAGCTGGTCTGTCACTACTGCGGCTACACCCGCCCCTTTCCCTCGCCCTGTCCGCAATGCAAGGGCATGAATTTTCTGCCGCTGGGCGAGGGCACCGAGCGCCTGGGCGAACGGCTGAGCGTGCTGGCCGGGCAGCCCGTGCTGCGTCTGGACCGCGACAGCACGCGCCGTCCGGGCCGCATGGAGGAAATACTGGCGGCCTTCGCCCGGCAGGAATCGCCTGTTCTGGTGGGCACGCAGATGCTCTCCAAGGGCCACCACTTTCCGCAAGTGACCCTGGCCGTGGTGGCCGATGGCGACCTAGGGCTGAATCTGCCCGATTACCGGGCGGCCGAGCGCACCTTTCAGCTTCTGGTGCAGTCCGCCGGACGGGCCGGACGAGGGGAAAAACCGGGCCGGGTGCTGATCCAGACCCGCGATGTCAGTCACTACTGCTGGCAATATGTGCGCGCAGGCGATTATGAGGGCTTCTATGCGGCGGAGCTGGAGCGGCGGCGCCTGCGGCTGTACCCGCCATTCGTGCGTCTGGCTCTGATCCGCATGTCCTTCGCTGTGGAGGAGAAAGGCGGGCCCGCCGCCCTGAGTGACCTGGCGGCCGCGCTGCGGCCGCGGGCGCGTGAGCTCGGCGTTCGCATGCTGGGGCCCGCGCCCGCGCCCCTGGCCCTGCTGCGAGGGCGACGGCGCTTTCATTGTCTGCTCAAGGCCGGGGACTGGCAGGCCCTGCGCCAGCTCTATTTTTTTGCCAAAAGCCGGAAAAGCGCCGCATTGCTGCGACTTTCCCTTGACCTTGATCCCGTTAATATGCTGTGATGGTCGAAATGCCTTTTGAGGAGCGGGTGGCCTTATCCGCCCCGCGTCGTTGCGCCATGTGAAACGCGTCTGGTCAGGGCCGCCGTTTTTCTGGAAGGGGAGCGCGCGACCTTGTCTGGTCTGTGGTGTACTGGAGGAGAAATGAGGGCTTTGCGTATTTTCTGTCTTGTGCTCGGCCTGCTCGCGGGCATGGCGTCAACGGTTCGGGCCGAGGGCTTCGCCCTCAATGAATGGAGCGCCAGGGGCGTGGCCCTGGCGGGCGGTATGGTGGGACGCGCCGACGACGTGTCGGCGCTGGCCTACAACGCCGCGGGCATTACCCAGTTGCCGGGCGCGCATGTCATGGGCGGATTTGCCTTCATCGCCCCTATGGGCACCATCGTCGCCGACATGGGCGGCATTGAGCAGGACACCACCACCAAACCGGCGGTCTGGACTGCGCCGCACGGCTACGCCAGCTATCAGCTTAACGACAATGTCTGGCTGGGGCTGGGCGTGTTTTCGCGCTTCGGCGTGGGCAACAGTTATGACGGCGCCTGGACGGGCCGCTACAACATTTATGACGTGGGCCTGCAAACCGTCTCCTTTGTGCCCACGGTGGCCTACAAGATCAACGACATTTTTTCCGTTTCTCTGGGGGTGGAGGCGCTGCACGCCGGCGTGTACATGGGCAGCAAAATACCCACCAGCACCGGCGGCCCGGTCTGGGACAACGACCTGCAGGTGGAGGGGCGCGGCTGGGGCGTGGGCGCGCATCTGGGCCTGCACATGCGTCTTAATGAGCAATGGTCCGTGGGCCTTGCCTACAAGAGCCAGGTCACGCTCAACATCAACGGCGATGCGGAATTCGGCCGGCAGGGGCCCAATGTGCTGGCCGACATGGCGCATCTGCCCGAAGCGCGCGACTGTTCGGCCAACGCCACGGTGCAGCTTCCCGATTCCCTGGCCCTGGGCGTCGCGTACAAGCCGCTGGACAATCTGAGCTTTGAGGTGGGGGCCGTCTGGACGCGCTGGTCCACCTATAATGCCCTGAATCTTTATCTGGACAGCGGCTACTCCTCCATCAGCAACAAGGAGTGGCGCGACGGCTGGAACTTCAACGCCAGCGTGGAGTACAAGCCTCTGGACTGGTGGAGCCTGCGAGCGGGTTTTGCCTATGAAACGCCGGTACTCAATGAAAATCACGCCGATTTCATGATGCCCACCAACGGGCGCGCCACCCTCAGCCTTGGCACGGGCGTGCGCTGGAACGACTGGACCTTGGATTTCGCCTACGCCCATCTCTGGATCAATTCCACTGACTATGACAATACCGACGCCGCGGGCATCCGCAACAATCCCTTTAACGGCGGGGTCAGGGGCGGCCACTCGGAAAACGTGGTGGCCAATATTTACATGTTCTCCGTGGGCTACACGTTTTAGCCCCGATGGGGGCGTGTGAACGCTCAAGACGACGCCATATCGGAAGGCGCTCAAACGGGCGCGGCGGTCTGCCCGGCAAACGGCCAAAGCCGTTTGCCGGGTTTTTGTTGTTATGGCGCATATTTTGCATATATTCGGGAACCCGGCAAAGAAGTGGCGTCCGCGACACGGAGGGCATGCGGCGGGCCTTGCCGGGAGGGGAAGTCAAGAATTTCTGTAGAAATTCCATTGACAATTTCAAGATTTTGCACAAATCTCAAAACTCCCTGTCAACAGAAGGGGAAAAGCACTCAGGAGGACTGTCATGAAACGCGTTATCACCGCTTTGGCGCTTGTGCTGGCGCTTGCCTTGCCCGGACTGGCCGCGGCGGAAGGCACCGGCATGTATCTGGCCCCCAAATTTCTGATGTCCATCCAAGACACCGGCACCATGGAGCGCACCAGCTCCCTTGGCGGTTCCGGCGTGGACGACTACAGCCAGTTCACCCTGGGCGGCGCCCTGGCTCTGGGCTATGATTTCTGGCCGCAGCAAATGCTGCCCCTGCGCGCTGAAATTGAATTCGCCCTGCGCGGCAACAGCGAAAAAAGCTGGAGCGACCGCGGCATCAATGTGAACAACGTCAAAGGCACCTGGAACAATTCCACGCTCTTTGCCAACCTGTTCTGGGATTTTCATAACGACACGGCCTTCACGCCTTATGTCGGCGCCGGTCTGGGGCTGGCCTTCAACTATACCGGCTATGATTTCACCACCAACGACGGCAGCAAGTTCTCGGCCGACGACCGTTTCACCAACTTCGCCTGGAATGTGGGCGTGGGCGCGTCCTACAGCTTTAACGACAATATCGCCCTGGACGCTTCCTACCGCTTTGTGGGCCTGGGATACAATGAAGTCAGCGCCTATCACAACGGCCGCAAGTACGAGATCGGCAATGATCCCTACAACAACGAGTTCATGCTGGGTCTGCGTTTCGCCTTTTAGAGCGGACGCCGTATTTGTCTGAAAAAAAGACACTCTGCGTGTTATGCCACGGAGGGCGTCTTTTCATTGTCCCTGTCAGAATGGCATAACATGTTGGCGCCATGAAGAAAGAATGCGATATGGCAAATCTGAAGAAAACATTTTGCCTTTTTGGAGGAAGCGACGTGAAGCGTATTTTGAGCATTCTGGCCCTGATGACGGTTCTGGCCCTGCCGGCTTTGGCTCAGGCCGAGGCGAACGGCCTTTATCTGGCCCCCAAGTTTCTGATGTCCATTCAGGATACGGGCGTTATTTCCCGCCCGTACAGCGACATGACGGACGAGAGCTACAGCCAGTTCACTCTGGGCGGCGCGCTGGCCGCGGGTTATGACTTTTACCCCCGGCATCAGCTTCCCCTGCGCGCTGAAATTGAATTCGCCCTGCGCGGCAACAGCGAAAAAAGCTGGGACTCCAGCTTTGACGGTGCCTTTGTGAGCACCAAGGGCCTCTGGAACACCTCCACCCTGTTCCTGAACCTCTACTACGACATCCAGACCGGCACCCCCTTTGTGCCGTACATCGGCGCGGGCGCGGGCCTGGCCTTCAATTATGCGGAATACACCCTGCACAGTGACGGGCAGAGCTATAGCGCCAGCGACAACTTCACCAATTTCGCCTGGAACGTGGGAGCGGGCGTGGCCTACAACATTAACGAAAACTTTGCCGTGGATCTGGGCTACCGCTTCATGATGATGGGCTACAATGAAGTTTCCGCGGGCGATGCCAATATCAGCAACCAACCCTATAACAACGAGTTTATGCTGGGCCTGCGCTTCACCTTCTAGTGTCTACTGTTGCAATCAGACACTGGGGCCTGTTTTTTGCCCCCAAACAGAAAATCCGCCGTCCGGCGGGTTTTCTGTTTGGGGGCAAAATGAAGCGCCTGCGCGACCGGTGTTTGCTTCTTTCTGACCCGCGCCCAGGCTTTGTTGCCAGGGCTCAAAGCCCGCCCGCTTTCGCGTCGCGTGCTTTCTGAAAACAAGGCGTTTGACAGAAAATCAGAAAAATTCTCCTGAAGAAAAAAACATTTTTTATGAATCAAAAAAATGTTTTTTCTCTTGACAAACCGCTCAGCCTTACGGTTCGGAAGCTGAGCCGTGATCGTTAAAAAATGGCGAATAACTGAAAAAAAACGAGAAAATTTTATCTACTATTGTTGAAAATAATCTGGGCATATTGTGAACAGAAGGAGGCGACAAGGCAAAAGCCTTGCTCCATAAGGGTTTAGCGGAACGCCCCATTCTTCACGATAATAAAAATAATAATATATTTCAATATATTATGTGATAATATCTTTGGGGAAAACAAAAGCGGTCACTGCCCAGAGAGCGCTTAATTCTCCATTGCCCATGCTCTCCCTTTCAGGCTACAAGGCCCCCATGCGAGATCAATGGGCCGAAATTTCTGAAAATCTCAAGAAAATGCTGGATTCCGGCATTTTTAAGGTTTGGATAGCGCCCCTGCGCGCCACGCTGGCGGATGGCGTGTTGCGCCTTGTCGCGCCCAATGCCTTTATGGCCGGCTGGCTGGAAAGCCGGATGCTTTCCACCCTGCGCGAGGCGGCCGCCCCGGTGCTGGGCCTGTCGTCCGATGCCGTGGAAATACATATTGAGATCGCCGAAAAAAGCAGTGACGCCGCGCAGGCGGCTTCCACGGCTGATCTTGCCGCGCGGGTCTTGCCGCAACGCCAGGGCGATTTGCCCATGCCCGCCGCCGCGCCCGCTTGCCGGCGGGAGACGCGCTGGCGCTATTGCTTTGAGGATTTTGTGGTGGGGCCCTGCAACAGTGTGGCCGTGGCGGCCGCGCAGGATGTCTGCCGCAGCGGCGGCGTGCGGACGCTTTTTGTAAACTCGGCTTCGGGCCTGGGCAAAACGCATCTGGCCCAGGCCGTGGGCCAGGCTCTGAGCCAGAAGGGCAATGCCGCGCGGGTGGCCTATCTTACCGCCGAGGAATTTGCCTCGCGTTTTGTGGCTTCCCTGCGCGGCCATGATGTGGAGGGCTTCAAGGCCCGCCTGCGCGAGCTGGATGTGCTTTTGCTGGAAGACGTGCATTTTTTTCAGGGCAAGGAAAAAATGCAGGATATGGCCCTGGCTGTGGTCAAAAGTCTGCAAGCCAGGGGCGGCAGGGTGATTTTCACTTCCTCATTTTCGCCGCGCGAACTTCAGCGGGTGGACAGTCAGCTCGTCTCGCATTTCTGCTCAGGCATTCTGACCAGTATGGGACGCCCCGACGAGGAGATGCGCCGCCGCATCCTCACCCGCAAGGCCAAAAGCTTTCAGGTGCTGTTGCCCGAGCCGGTCTGCGATCTGTTGGCCAGCCGGTTGCGCGGCGATGTGCGCCAGATGGAATCCTGTCTGAACAGCCTCATATTTAAGGCCCGGCTGCTCAACTGTGGCCTGAGCCCCGATCTGGCGCTGGAGGTGCTCAACCAGTACGCCGGCGTGGAATGCGGGCCTGATCTGCCCACCATTATCCGTCTTGTCTGCGAAAGCTATGGCCTGGAACAGCGCCAGCTCTGCTCCCGCTCCCGCCGCCGGGAGTGCGTGCTGGGCCGTAATACCATCTATTATCTGGCGCGCAAGCACACCGAGCTTTCTCTGGAAGAGATCGGCGAGACGTTCAATCGCCGTCATTCCACGGTTATCAAGGGCATAACCTCGGTTGAGCGCGAACTTGCCAAAGAATCCAGCCTGGGGCGGCAGATCGCCAGGGCGGTGGCGCTTATTGAGCGCAACGCGGGCCTGGGCGCTGTCTAGCGCCTCATTGCAAAAATTCTGCGCGAAAATCCGCACAGAATTTTTGCGGGATCGTTCGTGAAAAACGTGGTTTTTCGCTCACTCACGACGGCTATGTCGCCGCAAAATCCTTACGGATTTTGTAGTGTCCACTTTTGCAAGTAGACACCATGCTCAGACCTCATTAAAAAATTCGTTATGTTTTTTTGCCGGTAAAGGGAGGTTGCTCCGCTCGCCGCCGAAGCGGAGCGAAGGGCGGGGGCCGTCGTCGCAAGAATCTCAAAAATTCTTGTTTTTTGGGATTGTTGTGGCGGAACACAAGCAACAACCTAACCAACCGCGCATTACTAGGGCCGGACTCCCCAAATGGCTTTGTACAAAAAAAGGGAGCGCCGAAGCGCCCCCTGAACAAAAAACGGAATACCGCCGAAATCAGTCTTTCTTGTCCTTTTTCAGCCAGGACATCATGCCGCGCAGGTTTTTGCCCACCTGTTCGATCTGGTGTTCGGACTCGTTGCGGCGCGTGGTCAGGAACATGGGATACTTGGCGCGGGCTTCCAGAATGAAGTCGCGGGCGAATTTGCCGCTCTGGATATCCTTGAGCACGCCCTTCATTTCCTTTTTCACGTTCTCGTTGATCAGGCGCGGGCCGGAAACATAGTCGCCGTATTCCGCCGTGTTGCTGATGGAGTAGCGCATGCGCGAAAGCCCGCCCTCGTACATCAGATCCACGATCAGCTTCATTTCGTGCAAGCATTCAAAATAGGCCATTTCAGGCTGGTAGCCGGCTTCCACCAGGGTTTCAAAACCGGCCTTGATCAGGGCGGAAACGCCGCCGCAAAGCACGGCCTGTTCGCCAAAGAGGTCGGTCTCCGTCTCTTCGCGGAAGGTGGTTTCAATGACGCCGGAGCGGGCGCCGCCGATGCCCTTGGCATAGGCCAGGGCCACCTTGAGGGCCTGGCCCGTGGAGTCCTGCTCAATGGCCACCAGGCAGGGCACGCCGCCGCCCTCGGTGAAGGTGCGGCGCACCAGATGGCCGGGCCCCTTGGGCGCGATGAGGAAGACATCCACATCCTTGGGCGGCTGGATCTGGCTGAAATGAATGTTGAAGCCGTGGGCGAACAGCAGGGCCTTGCCCTTGGTCAGGTGGGGCCTGATGTCGTTTTCATAGACAGCCGCCTGCACTTCGTCGGGCAATAGAATCATGATCAGATCGGCCTGCTTCGCGGCTTCGGCGGCGGACACCGGCGTAAAGCCGTGCTCCTTGGCAAGCTCGTAGTTGGCGCCGCCGGGGCGCTGGCCCACCACCACCTTGACGCCGGAATCCCGCAGGTTCTGGGCATGGGCATGCCCCTGACTGCCGTAGCCGATGATGGCCACGGTCTTGTTTTTCAAAACATTGAGATCGGCATCCTGATCATAATAAACTTTCATCTGAACATCCTCTGTAATCGCTCACGGTTAGACAAGACAACTCCCGACCGCACATGCGGCGGGAAAAAACGGCAACGGCAGGCTGACGCAAAGCGCCGCGCGCTCCCCTTTTGCCTTGAAACTGGCATGCACCTTTGCGGGCGGCGCGTCAATCCGCCTTTTTGGAACGGCGCATGGCCACCGAGCCGGTGCGCGCCAGTTCCTTGATGCCAAAACGTTGCAGCAGGCTGATGATGGCCTCCAGCTTCTCGTGGTCGCCCGTGGCTTCAATGGTCATTTCATTGTAGCTGACATCCACGACCTTGCAGCGAAAAATTTCCACCGTGCGCAGTATTTCCCCGCGCATGGGGCCTTCGGCCTGCACCTTGACGAACATCATCTCCCGTTCCACGGCGAGAGTGTCCGCGAAATCCGTCACCTTGATGACAGAAACGATTTTGTGCAGATGCTTCATGATCTGCTCCAGAATCATGCTGTCGCCATAGGTGGTAATAGTCATGTGCGAGACGCCTTCCTCCAGGGCCGGAGCCACATTGAGCGAATCAATATTGAAGCCCCTCCCGCTGAACAGCCCCACCACGCGGGAAAGCACGCCGGGTTCGTTTTCCACCAGCACGGAAAGCACATGTCGTTGCATATCCATCTCCTACACCAGCAACATTTCATCCAGCGCCGCGCCGGCGGGCACAATAGGATAAACGTTTTCCTCGCGCTCCACAACCACATCAATGAAGGCGGGTTTGGGCGTGGCCAGGGCCTTTTCCAGTTCGGGCAGGAGCTCGCCGGGCTTTTCGATGCGGTAGCCTTCGGCCCCGTAGGCCTCGGCCAGCTTCACAAAGTCGGGCTGGGCCTCCATATTGGTGGAACTGTAGTTGTGGTTGTAGAAAAGCTCTTGCCACTGGCGCACCATGCCAAGATGACGGTTGTTCAGAATGACCACCTTGACCGGCAGATTATAGGCCACGGCCGTGGCCAGTTCCTGAATGTTCATCTGCAGCGAGGCGTCGCCGGCCACGGTGATGACCATCTTGTCCGGCAGGGCGAACTGCGCGCCAATGGCAGCCGGAAAACCGTAGCCCATAGTGCCCAGGCCGCCGCTGGTCAGCAGGGTGCGCGGTTTTGTGAAGCTGTAAAACTGGGCCGCCCACATCTGATGCTGCCCCACTTCCGTGGCGATGATGGCATCGCCGCGGGTGAGTTCGCGCAGGGCTTCCACCACCTGCTGGGGTTTGATGCTGTTTTCGCTTTTCTGGTAGCAGAGGGGCTTGCTTTTCTTCCATTCGGTCACGGCCCTGACCCATTCCGCATGTTCGGCGGCCCAGTCCCGTTCGGCCAGCCTGGCTTCGCAGATTTCCATGATGCCCGCCAGGGCCAGCTTGCAGTCGCCCACCACCGGCACATCCACTTCCACATTTTTGCGGATGGAGGTGGGGTCGATGTCGATATGCACAATGCGCGCCTTGGGCGCGAAGGCCGTCAGCTTGCCGGTGACGCGGTCATCAAAGCGCGCGCCCACGCAGACCAGCAGATCGGCGTTATTGATGGCGAGATTGGCGGCATAGGCTCCGTGCATGCCCACCATGCCCAGCGAAAGCGGATCCGTGGCCGGAAAGCCGCCCAGCCCCATGAGGGTGCAGGTCACGGGGATGTGCAGGCGGCGCGCCAGAGCGGCCATCTCGTCGGCGGCATTGGCCATGACCACGCCGCCGCCGGAGAGCAGCACCGGGCGCTTGGCCTGGGTCAGCTCCTCCACCGTGCGCCGCAACTGGTTGAGGTTGGGCCTGTAGGTGGGGTTGTAGCTGCGCATGTAGATGTCTTCGGGCCAGGCGAACTCCGCCCTGGCCTGCACCACATCCTTGGGCAGATCCACCAGCACGGGGCCGGGCCGCCCGGAGCGGGCCAGGTAAAAGGCCTGGCGGATGGTCAGGGCCAGCTTGTTCACGTCCTTGACCAGAAAGTTATGTTTGGTGCAGGGGCGGGTGATGCCCACAATATCCACTTCCTGGAAGGCGTCGTTGCCGATGAGCTTGGTGGGCACCTGGCCCGTGACCACAACCAGAGGAATGGAGTCGGAATATGCCGTGGCTATGCCCGTCACCGTATTGGTGGCGCCCGGCCCGGAAGTGACCAGGCAGGCCCCCACCTTGCCGGAGGCGCGGGCATAGCCGTCAGCCGCATGCACAGCTCCCTGCTCATGGCGAACCAGCACATGACGTATCTCGGGATGTCGCGGCAGCTCGTCATAAATATCAATCACCGCGCCGCCCGGATAGCCGAACAGCACGTCCACGCCTTCACGCTTCAGGGATTCAAGGAGAATCTGCGCACCTGTGCATTCCATAAACCGGCTCCTCAACCACTTTTATTAGTCTTGCTTTTTCAGACGATCCAGGATGTCCATCAGCCTGGTCTTGCCTTCCAGCTTCTGCTTTTTCAGTTGCTTCAGGGTCTGCTCTTCGGTGGGCGTACGGTAGCTTTTGCCTTCCAGTTTTTCCACCTGTTTTTCATAGAGCACATGATCTTCCCAAAGGGATTTCAGCTCCGGATCAGTGGGCGCATACTTTTCCAGCAAATCAATTTCATGCTGATCCATAAGAAATCTCCAGCGTTAGATGTTCAAGCGCGGGCGAGCCGCGCAAAAAGCCAATCTGGGCATCCCGGCCTTGAAACATGAAAGCGTCAGGGCGGCCCGGCCCGGTCTTGGATGACGGCCTCTCCCGGCAGGAAAAAGCCGGCGTGGCCGGAAGGCGGAAAAAACGTTTCGGGAAGGGCCTCAATGCAGGGCAATGGCATATTGCGCCAGCGAGGCGACCACAATACGGTTGAACAGCTCAATGGCCAGCAGCACCACCACGGGCGAAAAATCCAGGCCGCTCGTATAGGTGAAGGGCAACCATTTGCGCACCCGGTAAAAAACCGGTTCGGTCAGAAGGCGCAGGGTTCGCACTATGGGGTTGTAAGGGTCGGGCCGCACCCAGGTCAGTACGGCGGAAATGATCACAATCCAGAAATAGATGTTCAGCAGCGACCCCAGCACCAGGGCTATGGCGCTCAATGTATTGGCAAGCACAATCATGTAGTCTCCGAGCAAAGCTTAATAGATGCGGAATCAACGGCTGCGCGCCAGAACAGGAACCAGGGCGCGGCCCAGAGCGGCGAAATCAGACGCGACGATCTGGCCCTCCAGTTCGCCGCCGTTAAAGGCGGCGAACGTCACCCCCGCCGCTTCGGCGGCCTGCTTGTCATGGGCGCTGTCGCCCACAAAGAGCACATCCGAAGGCCGCGCGCCCCAGTCCGCGCAGATGCGCCGCGCGCCCTCGGGCGAGGGTTTGGGCGTGGAGTTGCTCGCCGTAACCACAGGATCAAAATAGGAGGGCAAGGCGAAAAAGTCCAGAACCCTTTGCATGCCCTGCTCTGTGCGGTTGGTGGCGATGGCCATGCGCACGCCCCTGGCGCTCAGTTCATCCGCAAATTCGCGGAAACCGGGCATAAGGCGCAGCAGGGGCAGGATGTCGCGTTGATAGTTGATTTCGTCCCTGGTCACGCGGTCAATTTCGCCGTGCAGGCGCTCGGGCAGAATGTGGCGCAGCGCCTGGCCCGCCGTGGCCATGAAAGAGTAGGCCTCCTGCTCCGGCGTCATGGGCGGCAGGCCGAAATAGGCCAGCACGCGATTGTAAAATTCGTCGTTGGCCGCGCGGGAATTGATCATCACGCCGTCGCAGTCAAAAATGACGCCAGCCAGACCGTGGGGAAACAGCGTTCCGTTCACGCGCGCCTCCAGGTGAGCCAGAGGCGCTCCACGCCCAGGAGGCCGTCAGCGTCCCGCCCTGGCGGGCGCGAATGGCCCAGCGCGCGCCAGAGCGGGGCGCGGGCCTGCACAATTTCGCCGGCCCGTTCAGGCGGGCAGCCCAGCAGCTCCGCACAGTGCGGCGCGAGGCTGAAGTCGAGCCGTTCCAGCAGGTCGGCGCGCATGGGGCCTTCCACCGCCAGGGCCGCCTCTCTGGGCAGAAAATACGCCGCATTGACCGCCGCCAGCCGCCACGGGGGGATCAGCGCCGGGTCCAGAGCGATGGACGCGTCCAAAAAAGGCAGACCGCGCGGACGCTCGTCTTCTTCCACACCCAGGGCGGCGCTCAGGCGGTTCGCGTTGCGCGCGTAGTTTCGGGCCAGCTCGGCCAGCTCGGCCAGGCGTTCTTCCTGTAGCCAGAGCCAGAGCAGAGCCTTTTGGGCCTGTTCGCGTTCCAGCCGATCATGGCGCGCGGCCTCGGCCGCCGAAGGGGCGACGCCGTCGCGCCCGCCCAGCTCTTTCAGCGCGGCCAGCTCGGCCAGCCGCCGCGCGTTGCGGGCGTTGTCCGCCACGGCGACGCCCAGCGGCAGGCCGGAAAGGGCCGCCATGTCCATCTGGCGCAGATCCGCCAGACAGGCAGCCGCCTCGCGCGGGCTGAAGGGATAGTTTGCCGGGCGATGGCGGTCGGGGGCCGGGGAGGCGGCGTCAATACCGCAAAGCTCGTCCGGCAGGCCCGGCCAGAGGCGCAAGGCTCCCGGCCAGGCCGGGGCGGAGGCGGCATCCGGGTCCAGCCCCCGGGGCAGCGGCCCGCGCAGAAACGGCAGTCTGAGGCACAACGTGGCTTGCATACTTTTTCCTTCGGGGGCGCAGCATAGCCGTTGCCGTGTCTGAGCGCAAGCTGTCGCGTCTCCCCGGATGTATTGTCAGTAGGTTGATTATCGCATATATACAGGCCTGCACCGCCGCCGGCACGAGCGACGGGACGCCCAAATTATCCGCCGGGGCTTCCCCGGCATATGAAGGAGTACAGCTATGGAACAGGGCACAATCCGCCTCAAGACCGGCCTTGCCGAAATGCTCAAGGGCGGCGTGATCATGGACGTCACCACCCCCGAACAGGCGAAAATCGCTGAAGAGGCGGGCGCCTGCGCCGTCATGGCCCTGGAACGCGTGCCCGCCGACATCCGCGCCGCCGGCGGCGTGGCCCGTATGGCCGACCCCACCATCGTCAAAAAAATCATGGAGGCGGTCAGCATTCCGGTCATGGCCAAGGCGCGCATCGGGCACTTTGTGGAAGCGCGCATTCTGGAAGCTCTGGGCGTGGACTACATTGATGAAAGTGAAGTGCTGACTCCCGCTGATGACCGTTACCACATCGACAAGCGAGACTTTACCGTGCCCTTTGTCTGCGGTTGCCGCAATCTGGGCGAAGCCCTGCGCCGCATTGCCGAAGGCGCGGCCATGATTCGCACCAAGGGCGAGCCGGGTACCGGCAACGTGGTGGAAGCCGTGCGCCACTGCCGTCAGGTTATGGACGAAATACGCATGCTCTGCGCCCTGCCTGACGCCGAAGTGCCCAATTTCGCCAAGGAATGCGGCGCGCCCTTGGAAGTTTGCCTGGCCGTGCGCAAGGGAGGCCGCCTGCCCGTGGTCAACTTTGCCGCCGGCGGCATCGCCACCCCGGCTGACGCCGCGCTGATGATGCATCTGGGCTGCGACGGCGTGTTTGTGGGGTCGGGCATCTTCAAGTCCGGCGATCCTGCCAAGCGCGCCAGGGCCATTGTGCAGGCCGTGACCAATTACAGGGATTACGCCATGCTGGCCGAAATCTCCCGTGACTTGGGCGAAGCCATGGTGGGCATCGAGATTTCCTCCATTCCGAGCGCCGAGCGCATGCAGGAACGGGGCTGGTAAGATGGTCAGACCCTGCGTGGGCGTTCTGGCGCTGCAAGGGGCCTTTCGCGAGCACGCGGCCTCGGTGACCCGCCTGGGAGCCGAGACCCGCGAAGTGCGCCAGCTTGGACATATGGACGGCATCGACGCCATGATCATTCCCGGCGGTGAAAGCACCACCATGGGCAAACTGCTGGTGGAGCTGGGCATGCTTGAGCCCCTGCGGCGGCGCATTGAAGACGGCATGCCGGTCTACGGCAGCTGCGCGGGGCTGATTCTGCTTTGCCGCGAGATAGAAAATTCGCCCCAGCCCCGCCTGGGCGTGCTGGATGCCGTTGTGCGGCGCAATGCCTTTGGCCGCCAGGCGGACAGCTTTGAAACCGAGCTGAACCTGCCCGAGCTGGGCATGCCGCCGTTTCCGGCGGTGTTCATCCGCGCGCCCGTGCTGACCGGCGTGGGGCCGGGCGTGCGTGTGCTGGCCGAGGTCAGGGGGCGGGCCGTGGCCGTGCGCCAGGACAATGTGCTGGCCACATCCTTTCACCCCGAACTGACGCCCGATACCCGGCTGCACCGCTACTTTCTTGAAATGTGCGCAAACTGAACCGCCTTTTCCCTGAATGAAAAACGCCCTCGCGCCGCAAGCGCGGGGGCGTTCCGCATACGCGGAAAAGCCGGGCGCCCGAACCCGCATTCGGACGCCCGGCTTTTCCTGTTCTGATGACAAAGCCCGCTTTGCGGCGTTTGCGCCGCTTACCGGCGCGCCGAGCGCACCAGCGACGCCACTTGGGTCACGTCCTTGTCGCCCCGGCCCGAAAGATTGACCAGCAGCACCTTGTCGGGAGACATGGCGGGGGCCATCTTGATGGCCTGGGCCAGCGCGTGCGAGGATTCCAGCGCCGGAATGACGCCCTCATGCCGGGACAGGGAGAAAAAGGCGTCCAGAGCTTCCTGATCCGTCACGCTGACGTATTCCGCCCGGCCCATGTCTTTGAGCTGGGCATGCTCCGGGCCCACCGAGGGGTAATCCAGCCCGGCGGAAATGGAATAAACCTCGCCCGCCCCGCCCTCGGCATTTTTGATCATGTAGGAATTGAAGCCGTGCAGCACTCCCGGTTCGCCCAGGCAGAGCGAGGCCGCATGCTGGCCGTAGGCCGTGCCGCGCCCGCCGGGCTCCACACCCATGAGGCGCACCTCACTGTCAGCCAGAAAGCCGGCAAACAGGCCGATGGCGTTGGAGCCGCCGCCCACGCAGGCCAGGCAGACATCGGGCAGGCGGCCCAGCTCTTCAAGCATCTGGGCGCGGGCCTCGCGGCCGATGACGGCCTGAAAGTGGCGCACCATATAGGGGTACGGGTGCGGCCCCACCGCCGAGCCCAGCACATAAAACATCTCGGGGTCATTGATCCACAGGGCCAGGGCCTCGTCCACGGCCTCCTTGAGCGTGCGCTGGCCGCTTGTGGCCGGCAGCACGCGCGCGCCCAGCATTTCCATGCGAACCACATTCAGGTGCTGGCGCTCAATATCCACCTCGCCCATGCAGATGGCGCATTCCAGCCCCATGAGCGCCGCGCCGGCCGCCGTGGCCACGCCGTGCTGGCCCGCCCCGGTTTCGGCGATGACCCGCTTTTTGCCCATGCGTTTGGCCAGCAGGCACTGGCCCAGCGTGTTGTTGATCTTGTGCGCGCCCAGATGGTTCAGGTCTTCACGTTTGAGCCATATCTGCGCGCCGCCCAGCATGCGGCTGAGATTGGCGCAGTGGAACACCGGGCTCGGACGCCCCGTATAGTGCACAAAAAGGTATTCCAGCTCGCGCCGGAAAGATTCGTCGTTCAGGGCCGCGTCAAAAGCGCCGGACAATTCGTCCAGGCGGGCCTTGACCGACTCCGGCACATACTGGCCGCCATACGCGCCAAAAAAGCCCCGGCTGTCGGGTTTGCCGCCCAGGGTGTCGTGTTGGCTCATGCTCTTCTCCTTCTCAGCCACATAATTTTTCATTTTGTCTTTTTTGCAAAGAGGATGTCAAGAGCGGGATCAGCGCGCTCAGTTTTTATGCAGCGCCGCCATGACCGCCAGGGCGTCGGCCTGCCCCGGGTCGGACTGGAGGGCGCGCAGGGCCGTATCCTCAGCCTGGGGGCGGCGACGCCAATCCAGATACATTTTTGCCATTTTGCCCAGAGTGGAGGGGGGCCCGCCGAAGGCGCGCAGAATGGCCTTGTAGACTTCTTCGGCCTTTTCATATTCGTGCAGTTTCTCCCAGGCCGCCACGGCGCCGGTGTAGGCCGCAGGTTCGCGGGGCTGGGCCTCCATGGCCTGTTCATACATGTCGGCGGCTTCCATATACTGCCCGGCGGCGACAAAAAGCTGCGCCAGCTGGAGGTGAATGCCCGCCTCGTCGCCAAACTCCTCGGCCACGCGCTTCAGAAAGGCGCGCCCCCTGGCTGTCTGGCCCTCGTGCATCAGCTGCACGCCGGTCTGGATCAGATTTTTTTTGCGTTCCAGGCGCGCCTCGGCCTCCCGCCGGATGGAATCTTCCGCCTCGTCCCGCAATATTTTGGCCAGACCGTCCAGCACCGTGGCCAGGGCGCTTTCTTTGCCCTGCTGGTAGGGGATGGGGCGCGGTTTGCCGTTGTGGCCCGGATCAAGCAGCGGTTGCATTTTCTGATGGTGTATCAGGGCGCCCAGAAATTCGTTGATTTGAATGTCCACCACCGCTCTGGCAGAGCGCATCAGGCGCAGGCCCGCATACTGGCGCAGGGCCGCGCTCATGCAGGCCAGGCCCCGGTCCACCTCGCCGCGTCGCAGATAGCCGTTGGCGCGGGCGATGTTTTCACGCAATTCCTTGGGTGGGTTGCTAAGCATGTTTTCAAGCCTCCCGCCAGTACGCCGCGATGTCCCGCCGGTGCGCGCGCAGCAGGTTCAGGGCGGCTTCGGGCATCAGATAATTCACGCTGCGCCCGGCCAGCCAGCGCTCGCGGATGCGCGAGGCGCTGACGTCCAGCCAGGGCAGCGGCAGAAAATGCGCCAGCCCGCCGCCGGGCAGGGCCATGCAGACGCCGCCGGGCAGGGCGGACGGGCGCGCGCGGGCCGTGGGCCAGAGGGCGCGGGTCATGTCGGCGAAGCCCCCCGGGCTGAGGCCGCCGCGCGGAACCACCACAAAATGGCAAAGCCGGGGCAGTTCCAGGCCGCGTCGCCAGGTGGGCAGCAGCGCGAAATCCGGGCTGCCCAGCAGAAAATACAGTTCCGTGTCCGGCTCCGCCGTGTGGTAGGCCCGCAGCGTGTCCCAGGTGTAGGAGGGGCCGTCCCGCAGGGCTTCCAGACGGTTGCAGCGCAGCCAGGGCAGAGGGGCCAGGGCCGCTTCCAGCATGGCGGCGCGCAGTTCAAACGGCAAAAGATTGTCGTTTTTTTTGTGCGGGGGGCGGGCGCAGGGCACCAGATCCACACCCTGAACCAGAGGGCCCAGGGCTTCGCGCGCTTCCACGGCCAGGCGCAGATGCCCCACATGCGGCGGGTTGAAACTGCCGCCCAGGATGGCCCGGCCCGGCCGCCGGCCGCCGCGCGCGCCCATCTATCGCCGCACCTGCCCCTGACCCAGCACCACAAACTTGGTGGTGGTCAGCTCTTGCACGCCCATGGGGCCGTATGCGTGCAGCTTGGAAGTGGAGATGCCGATTTCCGCTCCCAGGCCCAGCTGACCGCCATCGTTGAAGCGGCTGGAGGCGTTGACCGCCACCATGGAGGCGTCGGCCTCACGCAGGAAGCGCATGGCGTGATCGTGGTCGCGGGTGCAGATGATCTCGGTGTGGTTGGAGCCGTAGCGGGCGATGTGGTCCAGAGCGGCGTCCAGATTGTCCACCACGCGCACGGCCAGAATCAGCGCATGAAATTCCCGCCCCAGGTCTTCGGGACGCTGGGGCACGGCCGTGGGGCCGAGCAGTGGCAGAGAGGCCGGACAGGCCCGAAATTCCACCCCGGCTTCACCCAGTTTTGCCGCCGCCAGCGGCAAAAAGCGCGCCGCCGCGTCCCGGTGCACCAGCAGGCATTCCAGGGCGTTGCACACGCCGGGCCGCTGAACCTTGGCGTTGAAAACGATTTCCAGGGCCTGCTCCAGATCCGCCCCCGCGTCAATGAAGGCATGGCAGACGCCCTTGAAGTGCTTGAGCACCGGCATGGTGGCCGCTTCGGTGACGGCGCGCACCAGACCTTCGCCGCCGCGCGGGATGATCACGTCAATATACTGGTTCAGCCTGCACAGCGCGGTTACCGCCGCGTGATCCGCGACGCCCGCCAGTTGCGCGGCCCGGGGCGGCAGACCCGCGTCGGCCAGAGCCTGTTGCAGCAGGCCGGCCAGAGCCATGTTGGAATGCAGGGCCTCGCTGCCGCCGCGCAGTATCACCGCGTTGCCCGCCTTGATGCAGAGGATGGCCGCGTCAATGGTCACATTGGGCCTGGCCTCGTAAATCATGGCAATGACGCCCAGGGGCACGCGCATACGCCCCACCAGCAGGCCGTTGGGCCGCTGCCACTGGCTTTCCGTGGCGCCCACGGGGTCGGGCAGCCGGGCCACATGCAGACAGGCGGCCCGCATCTCGGCCATGATGGCCGGGGTCAGGGTCAGACGGTCCAGGCGCGGCGCGTCCAGCCCGGCGGCGCGGGCCGCGTCCAGGTCTTTGCGGTTGGCGGTCAGAACCTCCTCTTCGCGCGCGGACAACAGGTCGGCCAGGCCGGTCAGGGCGCGCGTTTTGGCCTCGGCGGCGGCCCGGCTCATGACGCGCGACGCGTCGCGCGCCTGCGCCGCCAGGCGCTCCATTTCTTCCGCTAGGGTCGTCATGGCTGCTCCTTTGCGCCGCCGCAAACGGCGGAGATATTTATTTTGACAGAAGGACGGGCTTTGGCCTATGTACATAGTTCCGTCAGGAATCAGCCTGAACCGCGCCGCGGCTTCAGGCCTCGGGCTTCGGGCATCGCCGTCTCCCCAAGGAGTTTTGATACATGAATCCGCAAAAGAATCAAGGCGGGGAAGCCTCGCCTCTGCTTCGTGACCTTCAGGCCGAGGTTGCCGCTGAAAGCGCCCCCCTTCTTCAGTTCATGCTGCGCCATGCGGGCCTTATTGCCGGCGTGGCGCTTCTCTTTCTTGTTCTTCTGGCCGGCACGGGCCTCTGGCGCTGGTACAGCAACGGCAAAAACGAGGACGCCCGGCGGGAACTGGCGCGCATCAGCATGGGCGCGCAGGGGGCGGAGCGCGTCAAGGCGCTGGCCGCGCTGGCCGACAGCGCGCCGTCCGACATGCGTCTTTCGGTACTGTTGACGCTGGCCCAGAGCGCTCTGGAAAGCGGCGACGCCGCCGCCGCCGCCGACGCTTACGCCAAGGCCGCCAGGCTGGACGCCGACGGCGCGCTGGGGCTGGCCGCCGCCCTGGGCGAAGCCGGAAGTCTGCTCAGGGCGGGCAAAAACGCCGAGGCCCTGACCCTTTTGCAAAGCCTTGATTCGCGCCTGCCGGCTGAGGGGCGCTCCGTCCAGTTCCGCCAGATGCTGGCCGAAGCCGCCGCCAGGGCGAACCAGAAAGAGCTGGCGGCCAGAACCTATCAGGCGCTGTCGCGGGAGGTGAAAGGCCTTGACGGAGAGTATTACCGCGTCAGGGCCGAAGCTCTGGCGCCCGCCGCCGGCGCTGAGGAGGGCAACGCGCCGCAAACCGACGCCAGGTAGCGTTGCGGCGCGAAACGCGGCGACCTTCTGTCAGGCCGGATGTGTCCGGCGTCAGCCGGGGCAAAAAAACGTCCGGCCCGGTTTATCCATATGTGGCCCGCGCCATGCGCGCAGGGGCTGGAGGAAGCATGAGCAACGATCCGCTGTTGCGCGGCGCTCGCGGGGAGCGCCATCTGTTATTGGGCAATGAAGCCATCGTGCGCGGCGCTCTGGAAGCGGGCGTGCACATGGTCACCTGCTATCCGGGCACGCCGTCTTCGGAAGTGGCTGACACCTTCCTTCGCCTGGGCGGGGAGGGGCGTTACCGGCTGGAATACTCCATCAACGAGAAAGTGGCTATGGAAGTGGCCGCCGGCGGAGCCCTGGGCGGAGCCATGAGCCTGGTGGCCATGAAGCATGTGGGCCTCAACGTGGCTGCCGACCCGCTGTTCACGGCGGCGTACATCGGCCTGCCCGGCGGCCTGGTGGTGCTGACCGCCGACGACCCCGGCTGCCATTCCAGCCAGAATGAGCAGGATAACCGCCATTACGCCCGTTTCGCCTCCCTGCCCTGTTTCGAACCCGTTTCGGCGCAGGAGGCCAAGGAAATGACCCGCGAGGCCTTTCGCCTGGCCCGTGAACTGCAACAGCCGGTCATGCTGCGCACCACCACCCGCGTGAGCCACATGCGCGGCCCGGTGGATTTTGACGATCTGCCCGCGCCCCAGCCCAGGGTGGAGTTCAGGCGCGACCCCGCCCGCTTCGTGCCGGTGCCCGCCGTGGCCCTTCGCCGGCACGCGGTTCTGGACGCCGCCATGGAAAAGGCCCGCCAGATCGCCGAGGGCAGTCGCTTCAATACGGAGAAAGAGCCCGGCGGCCAGACCCGCCTGGGCGTCATCGCCAGCGGCGTGGCCCGCAACTATCTGGCCGACGCCCTGGCCAGCGGCGGCTGGGAGGACCGCGTACGCGTGCTGGAACTGGGCATGACCTGGCCGCTGCCCAGTGACCTGATCGGCGCGTTTCTTCAGAAATGCGACCGCGCGCTGGTGCTGGAGGAGGGCGCTGACCTGCTGGAGCAGGGCGTGCGGGCCCTGGCCCAGGGGCGCGGCCTGAACGTGCGCATTGAGGGCAAGGACGCGACGCTCACCGGTCTGGGCGAGTACTCCACCACGCTGGCGCTGCGCCGCCTGGCCGCCTGGCTGGATTGTCCCTGCCCGGCCAAGCCCGCCCGGCCCGTGGAAACGGATCTGCCGGGCCGCCCGCCGAATCTGTGCCCCGGCTGCTCGCACCGCGCCGTTTATTATGCCGTGCGCCAGGTTTTCGGGGATGACGCCATTTATTCCAGCGACATCGGCTGCTATACGCTGGGGCTGCTGCCGCCCCTGCGCACCGCGGATTTTCTGGTCTGCATGGGCTCGTCCGTTTCGGCGGGCAGCGGTTTCGCGCGCGCCTCGGGCAAGCCGGTGGTGGGTTTTATCGGCGACTCCACCTTCTTTCATTCCGGCATGACCGGTCTGGCCAACGCGGTCTTCAATCAGCACAATCTGTTGCTGGTGATTCTGGACAACGGCACCACGGCCATGACCGGGCATCAGCCCAATCCCGGCATGGCGCAGCAGATGCTGGGCGACATGAGCGCGCATATGGACATGGAAACCGTGGTGCGCGGCCTGGGCGTGACCCAGTGCGCCAGGGTGCGGGCCTTCAATCTCAAAGCCGTGACCAAGGCCCTGGAAGAAATGAAAGACAAGCCCGGCGTGCGGGTGCTCATCGCCGAAGAGCCGTGCGTGCTCTATGCCCGCCGCCGCCTCAGGAAGGCCCAGCCGCGGACGGCGCAAGTGGCGCAACAGGGCGCGGAAGCCCTGCGCTGTCTGGAGCAGCTGGCCTGTCCGGCTTTTTACCGTCAGGGCGACAACCTGGCCGTGGATGAAACCCTGTGTTCCGGCTGTATGGTCTGCCTGCAGATAGCCCCCACGGCCTTCAAGGCCAAAAAGCGCTGAGTGGTGAAAGCATGAAAGCAAACGACAAGCAAAAACGGCTGCGGATTTATTTCACCGGCGTGGGCGGGCAGGGAACCCTGACCGCCACCACCCTGCTGGCGCGCACGGCCCTTCAGGCCGGTCTGGAGGTGGTGGCGGGGGAAGTGCATGGCATGGCCCAGCGCGGCGGCGTGGTGGAGTCTGTGCTGCTGCTGGGCGGCTGGCGTTCGCCCAAGCTGGATTTCGGCGAAGCTGACGTGCTGCTGGGCTTCGAGCCTCTGGAAACCCTGCGCGGCCTGCCCTATCTGCGGCCCGGCGGCGCGGTGTTCTCCAGCAGCGATCCCCTGCCGCCGGTGAGCGTCTCGCTGGGACAGGCCGCTTACCCGGATATGGCCCACATTGAGGAACAGACGCGGCTGGTGGCCGGGCAGTGCCGCTTCATCCCCTGTCGGGAGCTGGGGCTTCAGGCCGGTTCGGCCCAGAGCGGCAATACCGCGCTGCTGAGCGCCGTCTGCGCTTCGGGCGTGCTGCCTTTCGGCGTGGACGCCCTGGAAGCGGCCATCAAAACATATCTGCCCGCCAAGTTGCAGGAATCCAACCTCAAGGCTTTGGAGCTAGGCAGAAACGTCCTGAACTGACGCCAGCGCAAGCGCTGTCCGCTGACATGCGGGCAAGCCTTTGCGCTTTGGCTCTGCAAAAAGCTGTTTTCCCCGCCGCCCGCGGGCCTACCCACAACACGGAAGCGGCCATGCTTGAAGAAAAATATACCGGCAACGGGAAAGTGCTGCTGCTCGCGGGCGGCGGCAGGATATACACGGATCTGGCGGCGCGTTTCGTGCGCAGCGAACGCGAACTGGAGGACATCGCGGCTTCGCCCTATTCCCGCCAGATTGTAAAAAATATTCTCTCCAGCGGCCATCGCGCCGCCCTGGAGTTCGATTTTTTTCTTTTCGGCGTGGAAGGCTACTCGCGCGTGACCGAAACCCAGCTGGTGCGCAAGCGTCTGGCCTCCTACCTGATCAAGTCCGGCCGGGCGGAGCTGAACGGCAAGCGGCGTTTTTCCGTTGTCTATCCGCGCGAGGTGGCGGAATTTTCCGTGCCTGTGACGCTGCCCGACGGCGGCGCGGCCACCCTCAGCGGTCGGGATCTGGCCGACCTGACCCGCCAGTGGTACGCGGCCGGGCTGGAAGCCGGCCTGCCGGAGGAAAATCTGCGCTATCTGAAGCCCCAGGCCACGGAGTTCAAGGGCATTATCGGCATGAACGCCCACGCCCTGCTGGACTGGTTTGCCATTCGCTGTTGCCGCAACGCCCAGCATGAAATCCGCGATCTGGCATGGAAGATGCTGCGCCTCTGCCGGCAGGCAGCGCCAGACCTGTTTGAAGGCGCGGGGCCCAACTGCGTGCAACTGGGGTACTGCCCGGAAAACGCCTTGCAGAACGCGCGCTGCAAAGGCCGGATCATCACCAAGGACGAGGCGCTGGCCGTGCTGCGGGAACGCGGAAGCCGCCCGCCGCGCGGGGATGACTTTGAGCGGGGCTAGCGTCTGCTTGCAAAAGCGGACGCTACAAAATCCGCAAGGGTTTTGCGGCGGCGTGGCCGCCGTGGGTGAGCGAAAAAGCGCGTTAAAAATTCTTCTAGACGCCAGCCAGGGCGCTCTTGGTTCACCGCGCCGCAACGGGGCCGCCGCAGGGCTGGGCCGTACGCGCCTTGCCCCGGCCGGCGGCGTCAGGCCCGGAGGCGTCTTGTTTCTCCCCGGTTTCAGGCGGCAGACATGAGGGCAGCTTCGGGCCCGCTCTTCTTCCGTCGGGCGAACGCTGAGCCGCGCCGTTGACCACCGCGCCGATCATCACGCCCAGATGGCTCATGGCCAGGGCCAGCCACCAGATGCGGTAAAAGTCATGCCCAAAGATGCCGTTGACGAGCCAGCCCGCGAATCCGATCCAGAACCAGGCCGTCAGCCGCCAGTAGGGAACCGCGCTCTCTTCCGCGCACTCTTCGTCCAGGCGCGGCCGGATGCGCCTGTAGCCCCACCAGAGAAAGCCCAGCAGAAAAATCATGCCCAGGCAAAAGCCCACCAGACCGTGGGCATAGAGTATGTCCAGATAAAGATTGTGCGGATGGCTGATGGATATTTCATCCCGCACCGGCACAAGCCCCAGCGCGCGAAAGGCCGCGTTGTACTGCCCGGCCCCGGCCCCGAACCAGGGATGCTCCAGAAAAACGCGCCAGCCCAGATGCCAGAGGCTCCAGCGACCGTCGTCAATCACATATTCCGGCTTCAGGCGTTGCCCCAGACAGAGAATAAACAGCCCCAGGGCCGGCAGCGGCCAGAGCAGAAGCCTCCACCGCCGGCGCAGCAGGGCCCAGAAGGCGGGCGCGGCGACCATGGCCAGCACGCCGCTGCGGCTGGCCGCCCCCTGCAAGAGGAAAAAAGCCGGCCAGAAGACGGCCAGGCACAGAAACGCGGAACTCACGGCATCCAGAGACCGGCGCAGGACGAACCAGAGGCCGAAGGCGGGAATCAGGGCCAAGGCAATGTAATTGCCCACCGTGTAGTCGCCCAGACTGCCGGTCAGGCGACCGGCGTTGCAGGTGTAGCCCATGATGAAATCGCGGCCCGTGGCCGCCTGCCAGACGCCATCCAGCCCCTGCCAGAAACAGGCCAGCGCGCAGGCCCAGACCAGGCGGCGCAGGTCTCTGGCGTCGCGCGCGCATTCCATGGCGATGAAAGGCAGAATGAACGCCTTGTTGACGCCCGTGCCCGCGTGCAGCAGGGACGCAGCGGGATCAGTGGAAAAGCAGACGCCGATGCCGATCATCAGCCAGAGGCAATAAAACAGCCAGCGCGCGCCGAGGCGTCGCAGCACGCTGTCATGCCATTGGCGGCGGTAATAGAGCAGCAAAAAAACAAAGCTGAGAACCGGCATGACCTCACGCATGCCATAGCCGATGGGAAAAGAGGCCAGCGAGAGCCAGAACGACCAGAACAGGCAGGCAAACCAGAATTCGCCCGGCTGTTCCCGGCGCAGGGCGCGCCAGGGGGCCAGGGCGGATACGGCCCAGCGAATCGGGGCGTCAAAAATTTTCTGCATCAATACCCTCCCGCCGCGCGCGGGCGCGCCAGCCCCTGCGCCGTTGCGCCGCCGTTTTTCCAGCATATCCGTCCGGGCGGGCAAATTCAAGAGAAGCGGGCTTGTATTGCCGGGGTTAAGGCACTATCATATCGCGTTTCGCACTATTCACATTATGACTTACCTTGAGGAGCGTATGGCACGATTTACCGGTTTTGATGAAGTTTTCAGCGCGTTGTATGTGGACTTTGACAATATCTATACCCGTTTTCTGGAGGCGGACCCGGAAGCCGCCAAGGCATTCGGTCTGACGCCCTACCGCTGGGTGCGCTGGATTGAAAATCACGCCCTGCGCATTCTGTATGGCGAGGGGGTGCGCCGCCGCATTCTCAAGCGCACCTGTTACCTGAACCCGCAACGCTATCAGGAGTTTCGCAATTCGTTCATCCGCAGCGCCTTTCAGGTGGTGGACTGCCCGCCGCTGACCTCGCGCGGCAAAACCAGCACAGACATCCATCTGGTCATGGACTGCATGGACGACCTTTCCCACTCCACCCACTTTGACGAATTCATCATCCTCTCCGGCGACGCGGACTTCACGCCTCTGCTGATCCGCCTGCAGGAGCACGCCCGCCGCACCCTGGTGCTTTCGGTGGGCTATTCCTCGCCCGCCTATACCGCCGCGGCCTCCTGGCGCATTCGTGAAGACTGGTTTCTGCAGCAGGCCCTTAAGGACGAGCGCGACGACGACAACAATGACATGCCCGCCGGCGGGCGTGAACCGCGTCTGTTCCTGGGCGCGCGCCGCGATGATGAGGAGGATGAGGAGGACGGCCCCTCCGGCAATCGTTGAGCGCCCTTGACGGCAGCCGCGCCCACGGCTAAAGATGGGCAGGTTCCGGCCCGTGGCCGGCGGATTGTCCCGGCGCGCCCGGCGCGTCCTCTTGATTTTTGCAATCTTAAGGAGGCCCTATGTTTCGCGGAGTTACCCTTGCCCTGCTCATGCTGACGCTTTTCTGCGGCCAGGCCCTGGCGGCGGAAAAGTATACCGTGGCCAGCGACTGCACCTGGCCGCCCATGGAAATGCTCAACGCCCAGAAACAGCCGGAAGGCTATTCCACGGATTACATCCGCGCGGTGGCCAAGGCCGCCGGTTTTGAGGTGGACGTTCGCAACATCGCCTGGGACGGCATTTTTGGCGGCGTGGCCACGGGCAAGTACGACATCGTGGCTTCTTCCACCACCATCACCCCCGAACGTCAGAAGCAGTTTGACTTCTCCGAACCCTACTATGAAGTGGTGCAGGCCGTGGTGCTGCCCGCGGGCACAAGCATCAAGAGCCTGGCCGAGCTCAAGGGCAAAAAGGTCGGCGGGCAGATCGGCACCACCGGCATCTTCGTGATGCGCAAGGCCGATGTGGGCGCGGACCTCAAGGAATACGACGACGTGGGTCTGGCCATTCAGGATATGGTGGGCGGTCGTCTTGACGCCGTGATCTGCGACAGCCCCGTGGCCATGTTCTATGTGAACAAAAAGGCCGACTACGCCGGCAAGCTGAACCTCTCTTTCAAAACCGACGACAAAGAGTACTACGGCTTCACCGTGCGCAAGGGCCGCCAGGATCTGGTGGACAAGCTGAACAAGGGCATCAGGCAGGTCAAGGAATCCGGCTTGGAAGCCCAGTTGATCGAAAAGTGGATGGGCCCGAACAAGTAGCGGGACGTTTTTACGCCAGCGGGCAAATCTGCTTCTGTTGCGACGCGCGGGCGGGCGGCTTCGCCCCCGCCCGCGTCCACCATAAATGCAAAGGCGGCGGCGCGCATGCCTGAACCCAATGACACTCACAGCAAGGGCAATATCGTCATGGTCACGGACGGGGCCTCCATTCCGGATCCCCGTGAATGGCGGCTGATCAACGCCTGGTCCATTGCCCTGGTGGGCGCGGTGTGCGCCCTCTTCGCGCTCTGCCTGCTCTGGCCGGAGCCCTATCTGCGCATCCTGCTCTATCTGCCGGACGGCGTGCTGATTACATTCAAAATCACGGTCATGTCCATCTGCTGCGCCGTGCCGCTGGGCCTGCTGACCGGTCTGGGCCGCATTTCGCGCAACCGCGTCATCAATCTGATGGCCTCCACCTATGTGGAGGTCATTCGCGGCATCCCGCTGCTGGTTCAGCTGTTTTACATTTACTATGCCCTGTCCCGTTTCTTTCAGGTCAGCGGCATCACCTCGGCGGTCATTGCCATCAGCGTCTGTTACGGCGCATACATGGGCGAGGTGTTCCGCGCGGGCATCATGGCCATTTCCAAGGGACAGACCGAGGCCGCGCGCTCTCTGGGCCTCAACCGCTTCCAGACCATGTTTTATGTGGTGCTGCCCCAGGCCTGGCGAACCATTCTGCCGCCTGTGGGCAATGAATGCATCGCCATGCTCAAGGACACCTCCCTGGTCTCCATCATGGCCGTGCCCGACATCATGCAGCGCGCCCGCAGCTTTGTGGGCACCACATATCTGTATTTTGAGACATACACGGTCATCGCCCTGATTTACCTGATCATCACCCTGGTGCTTTCCAAATGCGTGAGCATCATGGAATCCCGGCTGAACTACTATGACGGCAAGTAAACACGCCTGCTTGCGAATGCAGAGCTGAGCCGCTTTTGCCCGCCGGGCTTTACAAGACCCACGGTCATGAAAAATCCCCGACATGTGATATGCCGGGGATTTTTCATGACATAAGCAGGCGCACCGCCCTCCCGGACAGCCGCCCGCGCGGAGAAAGGTCATAGGTCTAGTCGTTCATCTTCTTGCCGATCAGACCAAGAACAACAGAGAAGAGAAAAAAGCCGGCGCAGATGAGAAGAACCTTCATATCGAGACTCATAGTATGCTCCTTGCATTCCTGAAGTGGATGTTTTGCGCCGTACAAATAGACCTGGCACGATTATGCCCGTGCCGGAAAAGTGTACGGAGACAACGTAACTTGCGGAGAAAAGAAGTTCAGGAAATGCAAACGGGAGGAGCAAGAGAAAAAGGCAGCATGCCCCGGATTTCATGAAGGCCGGGGATATGCCCCTTGTCACGGAAAAAAGGGAGCCGACTGAAACAGAGAGGGTGCAGAATGGCGGGGATGACGCCGGAGACAAAAGCCGTGCCGGATGCCCCGTGAGCTGAGCTTTCCAGAAAGCGGTGACGCTGCTTGCTCCCCTGCTTTCGGAAGGATGTGGAAAGGGTGGGAAGCGCGGGCAGGGCGCTGGAGGCCATGAACGGCTTGAAATTCACAAATTCCAGAGACCGGGCCGGCGTGCTTCGCCCGCAGGTCAGCAGGAAGATCGTGATGATCCCCACGCATATTCCGCAGAAAAAGCAAATCCGCTGAGTGACGTTCATGGCCTTGCACTCTTTTTTGTCTTTGGATGAAGCCTATGGCGAAAAAATGCACTTGTCAATGGAGCGGCTGTACTCCGGCAGTCACAAGGGAGAGGCTTTTTGGGGGCCAGTTTCTTGACGAAACACCGACATTCCCATATGCCAATGCCTGCGGTCATGCCATCATTGAAGAAGGCCATACCGCCAGCGCAGATCGCCACAATCTGAGTTCTGCATGTAACTATTTGATTTTCAAGATATCATATCTCAACCGGGTGGAATCTCCATTCAGAACCCAGGCTGAACCACTATGACGGAAAGCAACAAACACGATCCCATCATCACCATCAGTCATGTCTGGAAGTATTTCGGCCACTTGCCCGCTCTGCAGGATGTAAGCCTGGAAGTTGCCTCCGGCGAGAGGGTGGTGATCATCGGCCCTTCCGGTTCTGGCAAGTCCACCCTGCTGCGTTCCATCAATCGCCTGGAAGAGATCGACAAGGGCGAAATCATAGTGGAAGGGCAGGACATCATGAGCCGCGAGAACGACATCAATCTCATCCGGCGCAATCTGGGCATGGTCTTTCAGCAGTTCAATCTTTTCCCGCACAAGACCGTGCTGCAAAACCTGACCCTGGCCCCCGTCAAGCTGCACGGCCTTTCGCGTGAAGAAGCCGAAGAGCGCGCGCTGGGCCTGCTCAAGAAGGTGGGCATCAGCGACAAGGCCAATGTTTACCCGGCCATGCTTTCCGGCGGTCAGCAACAGCGCGTGGCCATTGCCAGGGCGCTGGCCATGCAGCCGGCCATCATGCTCTTTGACGAACCCACTTCGGCTCTGGACCCGGAAATGGTGGGCGAAGTGCTGGATGTCATGGTCAATCTGGCCGAGGAAGGCATGACCATGATCTGCGTCACCCATGAAATGGGTTTTGCCCGCACCGTGGCCGACCGTCTGATTTTCATGGATCAGGGGCAGATTGTGGAGGCGGGCGCGCCCGAGACGCTGTTCACGGCGCCGCGCCACCCGCGTTTGCGGCAGTTCCTGAACCAGATTCTGTAAGCGGCACAGCCCATGAAGCCCAGGGTGGCCGTTGCCGTCAGCGGCGGCGTGGACAGCCTTTGCGCCCTGCTGCTGTTGCGCCGGGCCGGTTATGAACTTCTGGCCCTGCACGGCCTTTTTCTGCCTGAGCGATCCGCCCCGTTTCCCGGCGGGGCCGCCGACCCCCTGCCGGGGCTGAAGGTTGCCTGCCGCGCCATGGGCATTCCCCTGCATACGGTGGATCTGCGCTCCGCCTTTCAGCGTGAGGTTATGGAGCCCTTTGCCCGCGCCTATGCCGAGGGGCGCACGCCCAATCCCTGCGCGCTCTGCAATCGGGCCGTGAAGTTCGGGGCACTGCTGGACGCGGCCCTGGCTCTGGGCGCGGACAGACTGGCCACCGGCCATTATGCCCGCCTGCCGCCCCGCCGGGGGGATGCGGCCGCGCCGCCGCTCCTGGCCGCCGCGCGCGACAGCGCCAAGGATCAGAGCTATTTTCTCAGTCTGGTGCCCGCCGCGCGCCTGCGATACGCCCTTTTTCCCCTGGCGGATCAAAACAAGGCCCGAAGCGTGGCCCTGGTGACCGAGGCGGGTCTGCGCGTGCCGCTGCCCCGCGAAAGCCAGGACATCTGCTTTGTGCCGGGCGCTGAGGCCGCCTACCAGCCCTTTCTGGCGGCGCAATGGCGCGCCTGTGGCATGGAAGCGCCGGGCGAAGGGCCGGTGCTGCTGGCGCAAGGGCCGGATGAGGAAACGGGTGGGCCGCGTGAAATCGGGCGGCATCAGGGGCTTTGGCGCTATACCGAGGGACAGCGCAGGGGCCTGGGCATCGCCCACGGTGAACCGCTGTACGTCCTGCGCAAAGACAGGGCCGCCAACGCCCTGATTGTGGGGCCGCGCGCCCTGCTGGGCATGACGGCCTGCGTTGCCGGCGAGGCCAATATTCTTGTGCCGCCACGGCACTGGCCCGAACGCCTTTGGGCGCGCCTGCGCCACCGTCAGCGAGCCGTCCCCGCCCGCGCCCGTCTGGAGGGGGGCCGCCTGCGCATTGTTCTGGACGAGCCGCAGTTCCCCAGCGCGCCGGGGCAGGTGGCGGCTCTTTATGACGCTGACGACAATGTGCTGGCCGGCGGCATTGTGGAGCGGCTGGAGTAAGAAACAGGCCGGGGGCGGCGCCCCGGCCTTTTGCATCAGAACGGCAGCGCGGGCCGGATTATGCCATATCTTCGGTAAGCGTCATCTGGCGCGCGGCCGCGGTTTCATCCATACGGCGCACCGGCAGGCTGACGGGCGCGTCCGCCAGACGTTGCGGATCGGCCTTGCCCTGAGCGATTATTTCATGCAGGGCGTCCACATAGGCGTCCAGGGTTTCCTTGCTTTCGGTTTCCGTGGGTTCGGCCATCAGGCATTCCCTGACGATCAGCGGAAAATAGATGGTCGGCGCGTGGAAGCCGCGATCCAGCAGGGCCTTGGCGATATCCAGAGCGCGCATGCCTTCGGGCGCCGAGGCCACAAACTCATGGGCGCAGAAACGGTCGGCAAAGGGCACGTCCAGCACGTCTTCCAGGCGTTTTTTGAGATAATTGGCATTGAGCGCCGCATATTCCGAAGCGCGGGTCAGCCCTTCGCCGCCCAGGCGCAGCATGTAGGCCAGGGCCTTGATCACAACCCCGAAGCTGCCGTAAAAGGGCCCCATGTAGCCGATGGACTGCGGCAGATTGTAATCAAGACGGTAGCTGCCGTCTTCGCGCAGGGCCACGCGCGGCGCGGGCAGGAAGGGCAGCAGACGCTCGCCCACGCCCACCGGCCCCGCGCCGGGGCCGCCGCCGCCGTGCGGGGTGCCCAGCGTCTTGTGCACGTTGAGGTGCACCACGTCAAAGCCCACATCGCCCACGCGCATTTTGCCCATAATGGCGTTCATGTTGGCGCCGTCGTAGTAAAGCAGCGCGTCCACCTTGCGCAGTTCTTCCACAATGCGCGGCAGATGCGCCTCCATGAGGCCCAGCGTGTTGGGGCAGGTCATCATCAGGCCGGCCACATCATCACGGTGCTCGGCCATGGCCGCCATCAGGGCTTCCGGGTTCACCATGCCGTCACGGGATTCGATGTTCACGGTTTCAAAACCGGCCAGGGCGGCAGAGGCGGGGTTGGTGCCGTGCGCCGCGTCTGGAATGAGCATCTTTTTGCGTTTGCGCCCCCTGGACTTGTGGTAGGCCGCAATGAGCTTGACGCCCGTAAATTCGCCGTTGGCCCCGGCCATGGGCTGGAAGGTGAACGCCTTCATGCCCGTAAGCTCGCACAGCCAGCGTTCAGCCTCATAGAGGCACTGCAGCGCGCCCTGCGCGCAGGCCGCCCCGCGCGAAAGCTGGGCCAGCATGGGGTGCAGCCGGCTGAAGCCGGGCAGCGCGGCCACATGTTCGGTAAACTTGGGATTGTACTTCATGGTGCAGGAGCCAAGGGGATAAAAATTGGCGTCCACACTGTAGTTGAGCCTGGAAAGGCCGGTGAAGTGACGCACCACGTCCAGTTCCGAGCATTCGGGCAGGCGCGGCGGGGCCTTGCGCAGCAGATCGGCGGGCAGCATTTGCGCGGCCCTGGGCGCGTCGGACTCTATCTCCCAGGCGCAACGGCCGGGTACGGATTTGGCGAAGATGGTTTTCACAGCAGACCTCCCACGGTTTCGGCCAGAAAGCCGATCTGGCGGCGGCTGTTGAGCTCGGTGCAGGCCAGCAGCAGCACATTTTCCATGCCGGGATAATAGCGGCCCACGGGATAGCCCGGCACACAGCCGTGGCTGGTGAGCGTATCCACCAGGGCTTCGGCGGGTATGGGCAGGCGCAGGGCCACCTCATTGCCGAAGGGCGCGTCATTGAGCAGCTCAACGCCCTTGAGGGCCGTAAGGCGCTCCACCGCATAGCGGGCCAGCGCCATGTTGTTTTCCGCCAGGCGGGTCAGGCCGGCCGGCCCCAGCAGGCTCATGTGAATCAGGGCGCGCAGGGCGCAAAGAGCCTGATTGGAACAGATATTGGAAGTGGCCTTGGCGCGGCGGATGTGCTGCTCACGGGCCTGAAGGGTCAGCACATAGCCGGTCTTGCCGTCCAGATCAGTGGCGCGGCCCGCGATGCGGCCGGGGAACTGGCGGATATGCTCTTTGCGGCAGGCCATGACGCCCAGATAGGGGCCGCCGAAAGAAAGCGGCTGCCCCAGGCTCTGGGCCTCGGCCACGGCCACGTCGGCCCCCATCTCGCCGGGAGTTTTGAGCACGGCCTGCATGACCGGGTATACGGAGATGACGCCAAATGCCTTGCGCGCGCGGGCGGCGGCGAAAAGCTCCGTATAGTCCGCCACCGCGCCGAAAAAGTTGGGGTTCTGCACCAGAACCGCCGCGCAGTTGTCGTCCACGGCGGCGGCCAGCCCGGCCAGATCGCTCACGCCGTCATGCTGGCGCACGGTTTTCAGCTCCAGCTCCAGGCTGGACATGTAGGTGGCCAGCATGACCCGCCAGATGGGGTTCACGGCCTCGTCCACCACCAGCACGCGCCGCCGGGTGGCGCGCACGGCCATCATGGCCGCCTCAAACAGGGCCGTGCCGCCGTCGTAAACCGAGGCGTTGGCGCAGTCCATGTCCAGCAGGCGGCTGACGGCGGTCTGAAATTCAAAAATGGCCTGCAGGGTGCCCTGAGAGCACTCGGCCTGATAGGGCGTGTAGGCCGTGTAAAATTCGCTGCGCCCGGCCAGGGCGTCCACGGCCTTGGGAATCTGGTGGGCGTAGTAGCCCGCGCCCAGAAAAGAGATCATATCCGGGCGGTTTTTGGCGGCCAGCTCCTCAAAATAGGCGCAGACCGAGGCTTCGCCCTGTCCCTTGGGCAGATTGAAGCTTTGGGGCCGCATGGCCGGCGGAATGTCGGCAAAAAGGTCATCCAGCGTGCGCACGCCGACCACGGAGAGCATTTCCTGAAGCTCGTCCGGCGTGTGGGGAATGTAGGGCATAAGTACTCCTCGACTTTGAGCGCGCTTGCGGCAATCCGTCCAAAGGCCGCCTCTCTGAAAAGAAAACAAAGACGCCCGCCGGAGCGCCCGGCGCGCGGCAAAGAGCCGGGGCGGCGTCCTTGCCGCGCAGGACGGACAGGGCGGAATTTGCCCGCCGCGCGCAGAATGAGAATGCGCTAGTGGGCTTCAGTGGCGCAGAACGCCTCATAGGCCGCCGCGTCCATCAGCCCTTCCGGTTTGCCGGACAGCTTGACGCGCACCAGCCAGCCTTCGCCATAGGGGTCGCTGTTGCATTTTTCCGGAGCGTCCTCCAGGGCGGCATTGATCTCCAGCACTTCGCCGTTCACCGGCGAAATCAGGTCGCTGGCGGCCTTGACCGACTCCACGGAGCCGAATTCCTTGTCAGCGGCCAGGGCGTCGCCGGTCTGGGGCAGTTCCACATAGGTGATGTCGCCGAGGGATTCCTGGGCGAAGGCGGTGATGCCGATGACGGCCTGATCGCCTTCCAGGCGGGCCCATTCATGACTTTTGCTGTAGAGAAGATCGGCAGGAGCGTTGGACATGGTGTTTCCCCTTTATCTGAAAATATGGTTGTTTTTGAACCAGAAAGCCCGCGTGTTACCGCAATTTTTTGCGGGCCGTGCCGTCCTTGTAGAAGGGCAGCTCCACGCGGCGGGCCGCCAGTTCGCCACGGGCCGTGCGCACCACAAAATTCTCATGCGCGGCCTGCGCCGCGTCCACCCAGGCAAGGGCGATGACGCAGCCCAGCGAAGGCGCGAAGGAGCCGCTGGTCACCCGGCCCACCTCAGGCCCGCCGGGCAGGGCCAGAACATCGCCGTGCCGCGCGGCGCGGCGGCCTTCAATGCGCAGGGGAACCAGCGCTTCGCGCACGCGCTGCGCCCCCTCTTTGCCCACATAGTCCGCCGCGCTGGTCAGCATGCGGCCCATGCCCGCCTCAGCCGGGGAGTGTCTGTCATCCAGATCATGCCCGTACAGGGGCAGTCCGGCCTCCAGGCGCAGGGTATCGCGCGCGCCCAGGCCCACGGGCTTGACCCGTTCATCCTTGAGCAGGGCCGTCCAGAAGGTTTCGGCCCTGTCCCAGGGCAGGTACAGTTCAAAGCCCAGTTCGCCGGTATAGCCCGTGCGGCTGACCAGCAGGGAGGCGCCGTCAAAGGCCGTCTCCCTGAAGCCGAAATAGGGCAGGTCGTGAAAATCCTCTTTGAGCAGGGCTTCCAGCACATCCACGGATTCCGGCCCCTGCAGGTCAATCTTGGCCGTGGCGGCGGAAAGGTCGGCAAGGCTCACGTCCTGGGGCAGGCGCTCGCGCAGGGCGGCAAAGTCCCCGGCGGCGCAGGCCGCGTTGACGACAATCATGAAGGCGTCCGGGGCAAAGCGGTAGATGATGCAGTCATCCAGCACGCCGCCTTCGGCGTTGAGCAAAAAGCCGTAGCGGCATCTGCCCGGCGCGAGGGTGGCCAGATTGTGGCTCGCCGCGCGGGACAGGGCGGCGTCAGCGCCCGAACCTTCAATGCGGAATTCGCCCATATGACAGATGTCGAAAAGACCGGCATGCTGACGGGTGTGCTGGTGCTCGACCAAAATGCCTTCATACTGGATGGGCATGAGCCAGCCGGCGAAGGGAGCCATTTTGGCCCCGTGCGCCTCATGCCAGGCGGTGAGCGGCGTACGCAGTTCCGACATGGATTCTCCTTTACTGTAGATCATCTTGAAGGCGGCCGAAGCGGACGCGGCCCGTCGCGGCAGCCAATGGGCGCACGCACAGTAGCATGTCCGGCAAGGGGGCACAAGAAGCCGGCCTTTGCCAATGCGGCAGGCGCGCCGGCCCCTACTCCACAAAAAAGCGGCGCGTCTCTTCAGGGTCGCAACCGCTGAAATAGCTTTCCAGAGGCACGCCTTCCAGGGCTTTGCTCAGGGAGGCTGGCTCATACCTGAGCCCGACAAGCGTATTTTCCAGCTCGCCAATCTCGGCGCCGGCGAAAAAGTCGCCATAAATCCGGCAAGTCCCGATATGACCATCACGCACATCCAGCCGCAGGCGCACGCTTCCCCATGGGAAACGTCGGCGCTTTTCCTCGGTGAAAGGCGGGGACGCGCCGTAATTCCAGCTCCACTGCCGGTACTTGCTTTCGGCCAGGGCCTGCGCCGCGGCGCGGTCACGCATGTCCAGACGCGCCTCGCCGTCGGCGCAGTGGCGCAACAGACAGTCCTTGAGGGTGTCCATATCCGTGCCGGGCGTCCAGCACTCGGAAAGGTTGCGCACTCTGGCCCGCACCGACGCCACGCCCTTGGAGCGGATTTTTTCCGGGTCCACGTTCAGGGCTTCGCTCAGGCGCTCAAAATCCACATGCACCAGCAGGGTGCCATGATGCAGCACCTTGCCCCTGTGCACCCTCTGGCCGCTGCCCGAGATTTTGCGCCCTCCCGCCTCCAGGTCGTTGCGGCCCGAAATTTCGGCCCGCACGCCCACATGACGCAAGGCTGCCCGCACCGGTTCCAGATAGCGCCTGAAATCAACCCTCTCCCGCCCGCGGGCGTTTTCGATAAAGGAGAAATTGAGGTTGCCCTCATCGTGATACACCGCGCCGCCGCCGGTGATGCGTCGCACCACCGGCAGGTGTTCGCGCCGCACGAAATCGGCGTTAATTTCTTCGGCGGTGCATTGATGGCGGCCCACGATGATGGAAGGGCCGTTCTGCCAGAGCAGAAAATACCCGGGATGCTCCGGCGGCAGGGAGAGAAAAAGCTGTTCCTCAAGGGCCAGATTCAGGGCGGGGTCAAGGGAGGAAAACATCAGGGAATGCATATGAACCTCTGAAGGTCGTTCCCCGAAGGGAGCGGAAAAATGCTACGGCATGGCCGGAGTTGGGAACATAGGGCCGAAGCGGCCTCTCCGGCCGCCCTGCCCGTATGTTCCCGCCTTTTTCGCATGGGGGATGTAACCGACCCCGGCGCGCATCTGGTCTGACTTTGCCGGCCAGTTGCCCGTCATGCAGCGTTCAGGCTGGTTGTTGCAGCCTTCCCCTTACAATGTTTCTGAGCTGTTCTCGTAAAAAGTCCAGCGCGTCGGGCGTTGTGTTGATCAGCTCAAAAAAGGCCGCGTTGCTCAGGGCCGCTTCGGCCACGCCGCTGGCGAACACGCTGTCATAGACCATATTCCATGTGCCGGCGTCTTCCTCCCCGGCAAGGTCGGCAAGGCGGCGGTCGCCTGCGGCCACATGTTCGGCTATCTGGCGCAGGGTATGCACCTGGTCGGTGGGGTCAAGCTGTGTTCCAAAACGCTGGTTGATTTTCCGCACAATATCCGAAAGCGTGGCAAAGTCCTTTCCCTCCGTCGCGCCGGAATCGCCCTTTATGCCGGGAAAGCCCGTCTCCGCCGGAACAGGCTCAATGCGGCCTTCCCCTTCCAGATTGGACACCCTGTCCGGGTGCAGATCGGCCTTGCTGGTGGTGAACTCCTTCAGCACCATATGGAGCACGTTTTTTTCGCACATGGTGGCCAGGTGCGGCCAGAACGGCTTGAATCTTTCCAGTATCTGCCGGACGTTGGGGGAAAAGGCGTTGCAGTAGGCGCGAAAATTGGCCTCCAGATCATCGGGGGCGTCCAGCAGGCGGACAAAGGTGAACTGGCTGGTATTGTAAAAGGCGCAGCCGGAGGCCTTTTCCAGCAATTTGCCCGGCAGGGGGCTGTCCGCATACTGTTTGCAAGCGTCCAGAACGGCCTGCTTGGCGGGTTCCAGCACGCTGTCGAAACGGCGGATGACCGTGAGCGGCAAAATGACCTCGCCGCACTGGTGCGGCTTGAACACGCCGGTCAGCTTGTCGGCGATGGCCCAGATCGGACTGGCCTTTTCGGAAACAGCAGCGGCAAGGGACATGGGGCTTCCTTCTGATAACCTATGGATAACACAAAAATTTCAGCGGGATTCATTATGGGTCGCGCTTGGTCGGGAGGCAAGGTTTCCCTCCGCAACGCTTGCCGTTCATGGCGTCTGTCTCGTGTCGGCGCGCACAAGCGGAACAGCCCGCCTGACTTCCCACGGCGGGCTGTTCCGCTTGTGCGTCAGACCAGGAGCGAATCACATGCCCAACTGGGCCAGCATGTCGTCAATGGCGCTCTGGGAGAAACCGTTCTTGTCCGGCCCCTTGAGCTCGGAGGAGACCTTGCGGCTCTGGCGAAAATCCTCCACAGCCTTGCGCGCCTCGTCTTGCAGGGTTCGCGCGTCTTTGTCCGGATGTTTTTCCGCGCCTTCCATAATCAGGCCGGAGGAAAGATAGAGCTCAACCACGCTTTTTTCGATTTTGTCCAAAGCCGCGACCACCCGCTTGATTCGCTGGCCCGTGATGTCCTGAAAGCTCAGGGTGGTCAGCAGCGTGGTGAGGTCATTGCCCAACTGGCTGTTGATCTCGGTCAGGCGGGTTTTTTGGCTGTCCGTGGCCGTGCCGTCGCGCACGGCGCCCAGCAGGGCTGCGCTTTCAGCCTGGAGATCCAGATGTTTTTCCACAATTTCCATGATGCTTATGGCGGCCGTTTCCGTGGTCTTGAGCACTTCGCCCAGCTGATCTGAGGCCTCGTGGAACAGGGCGTCCGTATCGGACGCGGGCGTGCCCTGTTCGCTGGAGGCTGAGGAAATCTGCTGATAAATATTTTTCAGCCCCTGGCGCATCTCGGTGCTCAGTTGCTTGTATACGGCCGGTTCGTCGCGTTGTTCCGCCATCCCCCCTTCCCCTTTTTCGGTTGTAATGGGCCCGTTTGTATCGCGGTCGCCGTAAAGGCGGGCGACCGCGTCCCTTACTGGTTGGTCTTCAGAAAATTTTTGGCCCGCGCGGCTTCCGGCGAATTGGGGAACTTTTTGATCAGTTCCTGCATCCGGGCCTTGGCCGCGGCGCCCTGATTCAGTTTGCCGAAGCTGATGCCCTGCTTCAGATATGCGCCAGGCGCGCGCGAGGATGTGGGATATTTTTTGATCACCGTGTCATAGGCCAGGGCCGCGTCCGCGAACTGGTTGCGCTGGAAGTAGCATTCCGCCAGATAGTACTGGGCTTCCGGAACCAGGTTGTGATCCTTGTAATTTTTCAGAAAATCCGTGAAAGAGCGCTGGGCCTCGTCATATTTGCGGGCATTGTAGGCATTGACGCCCGCGTCAAAGAGCGCCAGCGAAATGTCCTTTTGCGGGGCCTGTACCACGGGCTGGGGCGAGGGCTGGCCCCAGGTGCTGGCGGCGGGCGCCTGTACGGCCGGAGCGTAGCCCGCGTCGCCCGATGCGCCGGACGCGTCAGGCATGCCGGATGCCGCCTGGGGCGCGCCCATGGGGGCCGAAGACGCGTTGGCGGGCAGCGGGTCTCCCAGATTGAGATTCAGGGCCATGCTGCTTTCCACCTGGCGCAGAGCCGCGTCATGCCGGTTGACGCGCTCTGTCAGGGCGCGCGCGCCGCCCACATTCTGCAAATCGTCCATCTGCCCCTTGAGGACGTTCAGCTCTTGCCGCATGGCCTGAAGCTGATTCCAGGCGTCGGCCTGGGCGGGTTGCAATTGCCTGAGCTGCATGTCGTGCTGCTGCACCCGCTGCTCCAGATTCAGGGAGCCGCTGCCGCCTGAGCCGCTCTGCACGCAGGCGCCCAGCAGCAGAACCGCGCAGGCCAGAAGCGGAAGATGGAAAGAACGGAATTTGTTCATACCTGCCTCGTTTCAGCGTTGAATTTTTCCCCGGGCCTTGCCGCGACCCGCAAAAATATAAATGATGCCGCCCAGTACCGGCAGAAAAACCACCAGCACCAGCCAGAGCGCCCGTTGCTGGGGCGTGGCGAATTCATGATCCCAGATGTGCCAGATGCTCCAGAAACTGGGAAGCATGGGAATCAGTGCCGCCAACGGATGCCACCAGGCAAAGCTCATGCCTTTTCTCCCCTGTCGGAGGGTTCGCGCCTGGGCGCGCCGCCCCGCGCGTCTTCCGGCGGGTTGCGCCAGATCACCAGGCAGGCCAGAAAAGCGCCGACGCAGATGGCCGTATCCGCCACGTTAAAGGCGGGCCAGTGCCAGTCGCCCCAGTAAAAATCCAGAAAATCCACCACGGCCCGGAAGCGCAGACGGTCTGTGAGGTTGCCCAGGGCGCCGCCCAGCACCAGGCCCAGGCCGGCAAACAGCCAGGGCGCATAGCGCGAGCTTCGCGTCAGGGCGATGATGGCCCAGGCCGCCACAACCGTGGCCGCCAGAAAGAGCCAGAATTGCCATTCGATGTCCGAACGGTTCAGAAAGCCGAAGGCCGCCCCCCGGTTGCGGATGTTGATCAGATCAAAAAAACCGGGAAGCACCGTCACGGGCCGGTGTTCGGGAATGGCGGCCAGCACCCACCATTTGCTGAGCTGATCCAGCGCGAAGGCCAGCGCGGCCATGCCGCCCAGAATCCGGTAACGTCGTCTCATTCGGCCGCGCGTCCTTTGTGGCCGTCAGCGGGCAGGCCCTTGAGCACCGCCGCGCAGCGCGGGCAAAGCGAGGGATGCGCCGGGTTCGCGCCCAGCTCGTCGCTGTAAATCCAGCAGCGTTCGCATTTTGCGCCGCGCGCCTTTTCCACATTGATGGCCAGACCGGGAATTTCGCTGTCGCGGCGGGCGCCCTGCGGGGCGTCGGCCAGGGGGGCCAGCTCAAGCTGCGAGACAATGCAGACAGCGCGCAGGTCTGTATGCAGGCTTTCCAGACGCTCGCGCAGCTCGTCAGCCAGATGGAGCGTCACCCGCGTATCCAGCGAGTGCCCCACCACGCCGTCACGGCGCAGGGGCTCAATGGCTCTGGTCACCGCGCCGCGCACGGCCAGCAGCGTATTCCAGTCGTCGCGCTGGCCGTCGGGCAGCAGAAATTCCTCGCCAGACACGGCCTGCAGGGCAAATACCGTGAGTTCGGGGCCGCGCAGGCCCGCGGGCAGGTGGTCAAAAATTTCCTCTGCCGTGAAGGAGAGCACCGGGGCCATGTCGCGCAGCAGCATGCGCAGAATATGCCAGAGGGCCGTCTGGGCCGAGCGGCGTTCCGGGCTGTTCGGGCCGGAGGCGTAAAGGCGGTCCTTGAGAATGTCCAGATAGATCGAGGAGAGATCCGTCACGCAGTAATTGTGCAGGCTGTGATAGACCTTGTGAAATTCAAAGTCCGTGTAGGCCCGCTGCACGCGCTCGTGCACGCGCGCGGCCACATCCAGGGCAAAGCGGTCCAGCGGCAGCAATTGTTCTAGGGGCAGGGCGTCGGCCCTGGTCAGGCCGTCCATATTGCCCAGAATGAAGCGGCAGGTGTTGCGGATGCGGCGATAAGCGTCCACCAGGCGGCTGAGAATCTGGTCTGAAATGCGGATATCCTCACGGTATTCCACGGAAGAAACCCAGAGGCGGACGATTTCGGCCCCGAACTTGTCTATCAGCTCTTGCGGGGCGATGACATTGCCGATGGATTTGGACATCTTGCGCCCTTCGCCGTCCACCACATAGCCGTGGGTCAGCACCGAACGGTAGGGGGGCCGTCCGCGTGTGCCTTCGGACACCAGCAAGGAGCTGTGAAACCAGCCGCGATGCTGATCCGAGCCTTCCAGATAAAGATCCGCCGGGCAGGAAAGCTCGGGGCGCGCTTCCAGCACCGCCGCGAAGCTGGAGCCGGAGTCGAACCAGACATCCAGAATGTCGCTTTCCTTTTCCCAGCGGTCGCCGCCGCAGTGCGGGCACTTCAGGCCGGCGGGCGCAATCTCGTCCAGACTCGCCTCGTACCAGTAGTCGCAGCCTGTGGGATGCCTGGCGAAGCGGTCGCAGATATCGCGCATCCAGGCGGGGTCGTTCCAGGCTTCGCCGCAGCTCTGGCAGCGCAGGGCCAGAATGGGCACGCCCCACTGGCGCTGGCGCGAGATGCACCAGTCCGGGCGGGATTCGATCATGTTGTAAATGCGGTCCCGGCCCCAGGCCGGAATCCACCGCACATCCTTGTCGATGCTGTTCAGGGCCCGCGCGCGCAGGTCGTTTTTCTCCATACTGATGAACCACTGGGTAGTGGCCCGGAAGATCACCGGGTTTTTGCAGCGCCAGCAGTGCGGATAAGAGTGCTGAATCTTGTCTTCCTGAAGCAGCGCGCCTTTTTCCCTGAGTTTTTCGATGACCTTGGGGTTGGCCTCCGTCACCGTAAGCCCGGCGAAAAACTCCACAGCGGGCAAAAAGCGGCCCGCGTCGTCCAGGGGGGAGTAAATGTCCAGGCCGTACTTCAGGCCCACCTCATAGTCTTCACGCCCGTGCCCCGGCGCGGTGTGCACGCAGCCGGAGCCTGTGTCGAGGGTGACATGCGGGCCCAGGGTCAGGGGCGAGGGCCGGTCATAGAAGGGGTGGCGGGCCGTCAGGCCCTCAAGCCGCGCGCCCGCGGCCCGGCCCAGAACCCTGGGCGCATTCCAGCCGAACAGGGCGGCGCAGGGCGCGAGGCGCTCTTCGGCCAGCAGGTATTGCGCGCCGTCGACCTCTGCCAGCGCATAGGCAAATTCCGGGTGCAGACAGACCGCCATATTGTCCGGCAGGGTCCAGGGCGTGGTGGTCCAGATGACCACAAAGGCGCGCGAGGGGTCGGCCTGCGGGAAAACGCCTTTCAGGCCCGCGTCGGGCAGAGGAAAGCGGACATAAATGGAGGGCGAGGTATGGTCGTAATACTCCACCTCGGCTTCTGCCAGGGCCGTGTGGCAGGAACAACACCAGTAAATGGGTTTTTTGGCGCGGATGACGTTGCCTTTTTCCACAAAATCGGCCAGTTCGCGCGCCGTGGCGGCCTCGTAGGCGGGTTTCATGCTCATGTAGGGGTTGTCCCAGTCGCCGAGCACGCCCAGCCGCCTGAACTCTTTGCGCTGAACGTCGATCCACCTGGCCGCGTAGTCGCGGCAGAGCTTGCGCACCACATGGGCGGGCAGTTCTTTTTTCTTTTCCTTGAGTTCCTGCTCCACCTTGTGTTCGATGGGCAGGCCGTGGCAGTCCCAGCCGGGCACATAATGCGCGGCAAAGCCCTGCATGTTGCGCGACTTGACCACAATATCCTTGAGAATCTTGTTCAGCGCCGTGCCCATGTGAATATGCCCGTTGGCATAGGGCGGGCCGTCGTGCAGCACATAGGAACCCCGGCTGCCCGATACGTTGACCATGAGTTCGCGGGCGTGGATCTGATCCCATTTCTTGAGAGTTTCCGGCTCGCGCCGCGCCAGATTGGCTTTCATGGGAAAGGCGGTTTGCGGAAGATTCAGGGTTTTTTTGTAGTCACTCATGCTGGCTCCCAGCGGCTGTGCCCGGCCCGTGGGCCGGAAGTGGTGCGGGCGAAAAAATCAATCTAATCTGGGCAAAGAGCGGTGTAAAGTCAAGAAGGCCGCATCAGCGCGGCCTTCTTGAAAGCATCTTTCGCCCGTATCGCGTCACTGCGGGTTGCTTGAATACGGCTCAGAACGGGGCGGGCGCGCCCTCCATGGCCTCGGCCAGTTCGCGCAGGGCCGCGAGGCTGTCCCGCGCCTCCTGGGGAGACAAGGCGTGCAGGGCAAAACCGGCGTGAACGATGACATAATCGCCGACCTGCGGCGGTTCGGGCAAAAGCATCATGGACGCGGTCAGAAATGTCTGGCTTTCGCCCACGCGCACGCGGGCCATGCCTTCTTCCTGAAGTTCCACAATCTGGGAGGGAATGGCTAGACACATACTGGAAACCTCGCGCACTGAAAATAAGCGTTCAGGGCTGAACGGCAAGACGCGCGGGCACGTTGCCGTTTTTTGTCTGGATGGCAGAGCCGTTGCGGCGCTTGCCGCGCCGCCGTGAGCATAACAGGGGCCATGCCGCGAGGCAAGGGCGGCACATGCCGGAGCGGGGCCGGGCATTGCGCGAATGCCCGGCCCCAGCCCCTTGCGCGCGAAAAAGGCGGGGCCTTGCGGCCCCGCCTTTATGCGCCCCACTACTTGGGACTGTTGTTGCCCTTTTTCTTCTCCGGGAAGAGCACGAAGTTCCAGTACAGCACATAGAGGGGCAGCACCACGAACATCATGGCGTACGCCCAGCTCTTGGTGAACAGGAAGTAATCATAAAAGGTATGGAATTCCATAGTGTTCTCCTTGCGCCTAGTGGGCTTCATCCTTGAAATCGGGATGTTCGTAAAGCACGGGCATGTGGTAGACGATGAAGCGATACACGGTCACGATCATGGTCACCACAAAGATGGAGATGCATATCTCCCAGATGCTCGGGAAGTACCGCTCTGCGGAAGGGAGGTTGTAGTTGAAGGCGATCATGGAGACATTGAAGCGATTGAGCACAATGCCGAGAACGGCATTGACCGAGGCGAAGCGGCACAGGCCGACGTTGCCGTCCCGCGCGCCCTTGGCGTAGAGCAGGGCGGGCATCAGCACAAAGAAGAGCATCTCCACCAGCCACCATGCCCCGTAACCCGTGAAGAGATAGGGAATGTTGGCCTGCACCAGCATGTCAATGAGCTTGAGCATGAAATAGGCGAAGAGGATGAAGGAGGCGGCCCGCGCGAAGCTCAGCACCACGCCGTCGGCTTCGCGCAGGTGGGTGGCGTCCATGTACTCGTGCACGCCCTTGTGCGCGAACATGCCTTCAAAGATGACCATGGAGGCGCCGGCCGCCATGGAGCTGACAAAGAAGAACATGGGCATGAAGGGCGAGTACCAGAGCGGATGCAGCTTTTCCGGCGCGATGAGGTAAAGCGACCCCAGCGAGGACTGGTGCAGGGTGGAAAGGGTCACGCCGAAGATGGTCAGCAGGATGGTGCAGCGAATGACCAGCTTGCGCCACCTGAGCAGCCAGGGAAACTTCTGGGCCAGCCATTCCATGGGCGCGACGGAGAACTCGATAAAGAGCACCGTGACATAGGTGGCCACGCACAGGCCCACTTCAAAAAGCACGGAAGTGGTGCCGGGGAAGAAGAACATGTAGGGCAGGCGCAACGGATGCCCCAGGTCATAGAGCAGGGCCACCACCACGAAGGCGTAACCCAGAAAGGCCGTGGTCACGGCCGGGCGCACCGCCGAATGAAAGTGCTTCATGCCCATGACGTAACAGGCCACGGTGGTGAAGTAGCCGCCGGCGGCCAGGCACACGCCGCAGAGCAGGTCAAAGCCGATCCACAGGCCCCAGGGCTGGTTGTCGTCCAGATTGGTCACCGAACCGATGCCCTGGGTAAAGCGGATGATGGTGATGATCAGGCCCACTGACAGGATGATCCACGTCAGGATATTGCCCGGGGTTCGCCGCAGCAGCGGATCAAGGTTGAACAATCTGTCCTTGGTGGGAATGACGATGCCGTGGTTTTCCATCTACTTATCCTCCCCGTGCTTGGAGCACGCCACCTCGGCTTCCCTGGCCTTCAGGGCCTCGGTCATGGCGCGGCGGGCCCGTTCGGCCGCGCCTTCGCCTTCGGTTTCCTCAATTTTGCGCACGGCGGCATCCACGGCGGCCGCCACGTCTTCCCTGGCCTCTCTGAGCACCTTTTCCTGCTCCAGCTTGCTGATGGCCTCGCGGCGCTTGGTCATGGCGTAGGCCCCGCCGAAAAGCACGGGCCAGAAGGCCACGATCATGGGCACCGCGCCCAGGGCGCCGTAGGTCAGTTCGCCCATGGGGCGGTTGCCCAGATGGGTGTTCAGCCCCAGCTGTTTCAGATCAGGGGCGGCCTCCGCCGGGTTGTCCGGCGACACGGGCGCGCCCTCGGCGGCCGGGGCCAGCACCATCCAGGCGGTGCCGCCGGCGTCGAATTCGCCGTAGACATAGTTGACGTATTTGCCGGGATTGTCCGCAATGCGGGCGCGGGCCACCTTGATCAGGTCGCTGCGGCGGCCGAAGGTCAGCGCGTCCACGGGGCAGGCCTCCACACAGCCGGGCAGTTTGCCTTCCTTGAGGCGGGGCTCGCAGAAGGTGCACTTCTGCACCAGCGGGTCAAAGGCCTCGTCGTACTGGAAGCCCGGCACATAGAAGGGACAGGCCACCATGCAGTAACGACAGCCCACGCACTGGGAGCCGTCATAGGTCACGCTGCCGTCAGGCTGCTTCTGAAAGCATTTGGCGAAGCAGGCCGAGGCGCAGGCCGGGTCGTTGCAGTGAAAGCACTGCAACTTGCGGAAGACCGGCTTGCCGTTCATCTCGTACTTGTTGACCACGGTCCATTCATAGGCGGTGGTGCGGCGGCGGGTGGCGGTGACCGAAAGATCACTGAACGGTTTGTCGGGTTTGGGCAGATGGTTCACCTTGTTGCAGGCTTCCTCGCAACGGCGGCAGCCGATGCAGCGGGTGGTGTCGTGCAGTACGCCGTAGCTGTCGCCATAGTAAGGGAAGGTATGCATGCCGGCTTCGGCCACTTTTGCCGTGCCCAATGCCGAAACCACGCCCGCGCTGCCCAGAATGGTCAGGAATTTTCTGCGATTCATATGCGTTTCTCCGTACTATTCGGCGCGCTGCGGGGCGCGTTGCTTGTGGCATGTGGCACAGTCGGTGTTCAGCGGGCGACCCACCTTCATGGCCTTGTGGCAGCCCATGCATTGCAGATGATAGGCGGCCTTGAGCGTCGGGCGGGTCGGATTTTTGGGATCAATGGTTGTGGTGTGGCAGTTGCCGCATTTGGGCGGCGTGGCCGACAGGGGGCTGTTATGATGGCAGGTGGAGCAGAGCGTCTCTGGCCTGGTGTGGAAAGCCTGGGCCAGCTTGTCGTCCTTGATGCGCTCCATAAGCGAACTCACATGGCGACGATGGGTGAAAACGCTGGGCTCGTACTGCTGGGCCAGGGCGTCGATGACCACCTTGTAGGGCGCCTGCAGGCCCGTGAGATACGCCACGGGCTTTTTGCCCAGCACAACTTCGGCGGCCAGAGCTTCGTTCTGGGCCTCGGGCAGCTTTTCGGCGATGCCCTGCTGCAACTGCTGCGCGCTCATGGAAGGCGCGCCCGTGTGGCAGACGGCGCACCATGCCGCGTTGCGCGCGGGTTTGACCAGCGCATGACAGCCGGCGCACTGGCGCTGGCTGAGCCGCCGCTCGTGACAGCTCACGCAGCTCTGGGGCGTGTTGCCCTGATCGCGTTTGGCGATATCCGTGGCGTGCATGGCCCGCTCAAGGGTGACGAAGTTGCCCTCGGCCTTGCCCTCCACCGTATGGCAGGTGGTACAGGACACGGGATCGCCCGTGTGGTGACAGGCCATGCAGTCTTCGATTTTTTTCTCATGGACGAGGTGATTGAAGACCACGGGTTTCATGCCGGCGCCCTTGGGATTGGGCTTTTCGCCGACAGGAAAGATAACCGTGGCCGACGGCGCGCCGCTGTCCGTGGGCTCCAGGGAGGCCGCGACCGCAGGCCCCGCCCCCCAGGCCGTCAGACACGCCGCGCCGGCCAGGGTCATCGCCGCCAGCAGAAGCAGTGTTGTGCCATTCCTCATGTGCTTGTCCTTTTGCATGCAGACAGTACCCCAAAATACCTCGCCCGCAACACCACGCCACGGGCTGTCTTCCGGCTCCGAAAGGGCCGGACAGGTCGATATCAGGTCTACGGTAGCCCAGCGCGGGGGTTACGTCAAGGAGGGGAACGCATTGCGCGGGCTTCTCAGGCCGGTGAGGCAAGGTTTTGAGAAATTTTTCGCAAAAATCAGCGTGCCGTTCAGGCCGGGAAATGGCGAACGCCGTTGCAGCGTTCGGGGCTGGAGGATTTCTTTCAGCGGGCCGGCCAGCGCCGCCGGGCTTCTTCCAGCACGGCCGCCACATGGTCGGGCGGCAGAAAAATTGCCTCGGACCGGGCGCGAAACCATGTCAGCTGGCGTTTGGCATAGGCGCGGGTGTTGCGCAGCCAGAGGCGGCGGCATTCCGCAAGGCTGATCCGGCCTTGCAGATGGGCCAGGGCTTCCGCCGCGCCGATGCCGGACCAGCCCGGCGCGGCCGCATCGTCGCAACGGGCGCGGGCCTGGCGCGCCTCGTCCAGGGCCCCGGCGGCCAGCATCAGATTCAGGCGACGGGCCAGACGCGGTTCCAGCCAGGCCAGATCAGCATTGAGCACCAGCAGCGGCCCCCGGCAGAGCGGGGCGCTCATGGCGTTTTCATGCCACCAGCTGAAGGGGCGGCCTGTGCCTTCCAGCACTTCCAGGGCACGCGCGATGCGCTGTCGGTCATTGGGATGGATGCGCGCCGCGTAGGCCGGGTCGGCCTTGCGCAGCTCGGCATGCAGGGCGGGCGCGCCCTCGGCTTTCAGGCGGGCTTCCAGACGGGCGCTGACGGCCGGGGCAAGAGGGGGAATATGGGCAATGCCGCGCAACAGGGTTTGAAAATAAAGACCCGTGCCGCCCACCAGCAGCGGGGTTCTGCCGCGCGCCAGCACCTGGCGGGCCCTGGCCGCGGCCTGTTCCGCCCATTGCCCGGCGCTGATTTTTTGCGTGGCGGGCAGAAAGCCGTAAAGATGATGCGGGCAGGCGGCGCGCTCCTCCGGCGAGGGCTGGGCCGTGATCAGCGGAAAATCGGCATAGACCTGCCGCGAGTCGGCGTTGATCACCTCGCCGTTCAGCTCCCTGGCCAGAAGCAGGGCCGCGGCTGTTTTGCCCGAACCCGTGGGCCCGGCCAGGCAGATCACCGGCACGGGTCGCGCGGCGGGAGAAGGCTGCGCGTCCCCGCTCATTACGAAACGCGAAAGCCGCCGTGCGGGGCCGCCAGACAGGGCGTGCCTGGGCGCACTTCGCCTTTGGCGTATTTTTCACGCAGCCTTCGGCGCACGTTTTCGGGAACCATGCCCTTGACGTCCGCGCCCTGGCTGGCCGCCGCCTTGACGATGGTGGAGCTGATGAACAGCCACTGATAGTCGGTCATCATGAACACGGTCTGAATATGGCGCTGCAGGCGGCGGTTCATGAGGGCCAACTGGAATTCGTACTCGAAATCCGATACCGCGCGCAGGCCGCGCAGCAGGGCGCAGACCCCGCGCCGGGCCGCGTATTCCACAGTCAGGCCGGAGAAGGGCTCCACCACGACGCGAGGCTCGTTCCTGAGGGCCTCGCGGGCCATTTCCACCCGCTCTTCATGGCTGAACAACGGGAACTTGGGCGTATTGTCGGCCACGGCCACGATAATCTGGTCAAAAACGTCGCAACCGCGCCGGATCAGACTGAGGTGGCCGTTGGTCAGGGGGTCGAATGTGCCGGGATAAAGGGCTGCTCTCATGCTGCCGTCCAGATGCAGATGCGTGTCTGGCCGAAAAGGCGTTCGGCCAGAAGGTTGAAGGAGGGGGGCGTCGTGAGCCTGGCATCCTTTTCAATTTCCGCCGTGACAAAGGCCCCGGGCGTGAGCCAGCCCCTGTCCGCCAGGACGCGCAGGGCCGGCTCCGCCAGGTTCTTGCGATAGGGCGGATCCATGAAGACAAGCTCAAAGCCTTCGGGCGGCTGGCGTTTGAGAAAACGCAGCACGTCCTCCCTGAACAGGCGGGTCTGGCCCTCGAGGCCCAGGGCCGTCACGTTTTCCTGAAGGCAGCGCATGGCCGGGGCCGCGTTTTCCACCAGCATGGCCGAGGGCGCGCCCCGGCTCAGGGCCTCGAAGGCCAGGCTGCCGCTGCCGGCAAAAAGATCCAGCACGCGGGTTTCGCTCCAGACCAGGCCGCGCGAACCCAGCATGGAAAACAGCGCCTCGCGGGTGCGGCCCATGGCCGGTCGGTAGCCTTCGCCTTCCACGGTTTTCAGCACGCGGCCGCCCAAGCCGCCGGCAATGACGCGCATAGGCCGCCTACATGCGCGAAAGCAGGCGGGTCATGGCGTAATCCATCTTGGCCAGAGCCTCCTGCAATTCGGTCTGTTCCACCCAGGGGCGGCCTTCCACATCGGCCAGCTTGCCCTTGAACATATCCCACTTGCGTTCCACCTCGCCGGTGAGAAAGTTCCAGTCCACCCTGGGATGGGCCTGGCTTTCGTGCAGCACGGTCTGGGTCACGCGTCCGCCTTCCAGAACCAGTTCCTCCAGATATTCGGGAATCAGCGGCGTGAGCCCGAAGCGCTCTTTGATCAGCCCGGCCAGCGTGGTCTGGGCCGAGTTTTCGCCGTGCACCAGCACCACCTGCGCGCCGTTGCCGGCCAGGGGGGCCAGCCAGTCCAGCAACTGGCTCTGCCCGGCATGGCCGGAAAAGCCGTTGATGGTGAAAATACGCGCCTTCACGTCCATGTCTTCGCCGAACAGCGTGATTTTTTTGGCCTGCTCCACCAGCTTGCGGCCCGGCGTGCCCACGGCCTGATAGCCCACAAAAACCACGCTGGCGCCGGGCTTCCAGATATTGTGCTTGAGATGGTGCTTGACGCGCCCGGCATTGCACATGCCGCTGGCCGAGATGACAATGGCCGGGCCGCTGACATCGTTGATGGCCTGGGATTCGGCGGTGCTCAGCGTGTAGCGCAGGTTGGGCAGAGAGAAGGGGTCGTCGCCGCTGCCCAGCAGGGCCCTGGCGTCTTCGTCGAACAGTTCGCGGTTGCGCTCGAAAATCTCCGTGGCCCGGATGGCCAGGGGGCTGTCCACGAAAACAGGCATGTCCCCGGGCAGTTTGCCCTGGCTGTTGAGTATGTGCAGGCAGTAGAGCACCTCTTGCGTGCGCTCCACGGCAAAGGCGGGAATGATCACCTTTTCGCCTCTGGCGTGGCTGTAGGCCACGGCCTCGGCCAGCTCCTCGGTGCTGCCGCTTTCATTTTTGTGGTTGCGGTCGCCGTAGGTGGATTCCATGAACACATAATCGGCCCTGGGCGGATGTTCCGGATCGCGGACAATCAGAGACTGGGGGCGGCCGATGTCGCCGGAAAAGATCATGCTGGTGGTTTTGCCGTTTTCTTCGGCCTCCAGGCGCAGGGAGCCGGAACCCAGAATGTGCCCGGCGTCGTAATAGGTCACGCGTATGCCCGGCGCGGGTTCAAAGCTTTTGTGATAGTCCACGGTCTGAAAAAGGGTGGCCGCCTTCTGGGCGTCCTCCATCGTATAAAGCGCGGCGGGGGGGTGTTTCAGGCCCCGGCGTTCGTACTTCCTGGCTTCCGACAGGGCTTCCATTTCCTGGATGTGGGCGCTGTCCTGCAACATGATTTCCAGCAGATCGCTGGTGGCCTTGGTGCAGTACACGGGCTTGCTGAAGCCGTTTTTGACCAGCAGGGGCAGCAGCCCAGAATGATCCATATGGGCGTGAGTGATGAGAACAAAATCAATGTTTTCGGGCTGATAGACCCCGGCGTCACGGTTGCGCCGGTCAATGGCCTTGTTGCCCTGGTGCATGCCGCAGTCCACGCAGAAACGCTTGCCGCATGCTTCGATCATGTAGCAGGAGCCGGTGACTGTTTGGGCCGCTCCCAGAAATTGTACTTTCATACGCACTCCAGTGGATGATGCAAGGGTGTGACAATTCTTCACATAGCCGCAGCCCGCGGCCCTGTCAAATTGCGGGGGGAGGCGGCGGCCGCTCCCTTGCGGGCGCGCTTCGGCTCACATATACTGGATGCGCCCGCTTGCGCGGGCTGCGGCGGAGACGCCGCCATGACATCGTTTTTTTCGCAAGGAGCGTTTATGCCTGAACTACGACAGAACTTTGTGGATGATCTGACCTCCGCAACCACCGAATCCTGGCGCACATTCCGAATCATGGCGGAAATGGTGCAGGCTCTGGACACGCTGAACGCCTTGAAGGTCAACTGCATTTCCATTTTTGGCTCGGCCCGCTGCACACCGGACATGCAGGAATATCAGGATGCCGAAAAGATCGCCCGCATGCTGGTGGAGGCTGGTTTCGGCATCATCACCGGAGGCGGTCCGGGCATCATGGAGGCGGCCAACAAGGGCGCTTTTGAGGCCGGTGGCGAGTCCGTGGGCCTGCATATCCATCTGCCGCACGAGCAGGGCTGCAACCAGTATGTGAAAACCCGCTGCAATTTCCGTTACTTTTTTATCCGCAAGTTCATGTTTGTGAAGTACGCCATGGCCTATGTGGTCATGCCCGGCGGCATGGGCACCATCGACGAGCTTTCCGAAGCCTTTGTGCTGGCGCAGACCGGCCGCACCCGGCCTTTCCCCATCATCCTGTACAATTCCCGCTTCTGGAGCGGCATGCTGGAATGGCTGCGCAAAAGCATGACCGCCGGCGGCTTCATCCATGAGGAGGAGATCGACAAGCTCATCACAGTCTGCGACACGCCTGAAGAAGTGGTCAGCCACTTGTGCAAGATAGTCATTTTGTAGCGTGGCCGCGCGTGTTCGCGCCGGCCGGGCCGACGCCCGACCCGCCGCCGGGTCTGAGCTGGGAAGGCCTGATGGATGTGGCCCTGGCCCAGGCCCGGCTGGCGGCGGCGGACGGTGAAGTGCCGGTGGGAGCGGCGCTGGCCGGGCCGGACGGACGGCTGCTGGCGCAATGCCATAACGCGCCCGTGACCCTGCGCGACCCTACTGCCCATGCCGAAATGCTGGCCCTGCGCGCCGGGGCGGCGGCCGTGGGCAATTATCGCCTGAACGGCTGCGTGCTGGCGGTCACGCTGGAGCCGTGCGCCATGTGCGCGGCGGCCCTGGTGCACGCGCGTCTGGCGGGCCTTGTCTATGGCGCGGCGGACACGCTGGCCGGGGCCGTAACCTCGCGCGCCGAATATCTGGATGCCCCGTGCTGCAATCACCGGGTCTGGCACATGGGCGGAGTGCGGGCCGAAGCCTGCGCGGCCCTGCTGCGTGATTTTTTCGGCGCGCGGCGGGCGGAAGACAGCACGGACTGAACCCGGCCATCCGGCCTGAAAGGGATTTCTCATGCTGGAACTGACGGTTTTTTTGAGCGGCGCGCTGGTCATGGTGCTGGAGATGGTGGGCGGGCGTGTGCTGGCCCCGCATGTGGGCACGTCGGCCATTGTCTGGACCAGCCTCATCGGCGTGGTGCTGGCCTGCCTGGCGCTGGGCGCATGGGCCGGGGGCCGCTTCGCGGACAGGGCGCTTTCCCGCCGGGGTCTGGGCCAGGCGCTGGCCGGAGCCGGGCTGGGCTGCGGGCTGACCGCCTTTTGTCACGCCTCGGTGGGCGCGGGCGTGACCCAGGGGGTGGGCAATATCTATCTGGCCGCCGTGGCCGCGGCGCTGGGCATTTTCGCCCTGCCCGCCTTTTTTTTCGGCATGATCACGCCCTATGTGATACGTCTGCGCATTGCCGGCGTGGACACCGCCGGGGCCACGGTGGGGCGGCTGTACGCCCTGTCCACGGCGGGCAGCATCCTGGGCACCTTTCTGGGCGGTTTTGTGCTGATTTCCTTTTTCGGCAGTACGGCCATTCTCTGGGGCGTGGCGCTCTGCATGCTGCTTCTTTCGCTTTGCAACGCGCCCTCCAGACCCTGGCCGCGCCTGCTGCTTCTGCTGCTCTGCGCCCTGCTGGCCTGGCAGGACAGCCTGTACGGCCAATGGCTGGCTGAGAAAGGCGGCACGCGGCTGGTGGAAAGCCCCTACAACAGCATCCGGATCATGGAAGGCGCGGACTACGCCCGCGGTGGCCGCGCCGTGCGTCTGATGGCCACGGACCCCGGCTACAGCCAGTCCGGCATGCTGCTGGACGCCCCCGACGAACTCTATTTCGACTACACCCGCTTTTACGCCCTGGGACCGCGCCATGTGCCGGACGCGCGCAGGGTGCTGATGCTCGGCGGCGGGGGCTATTCCGTGCCCAAGTGGCTGCTGGCCGGCAAGAGCGGGCTGGATGCCGCCGCCCTGCGCCTGACCGTGGTGGAGCTGGACCCGGCCATGACCGCCGCCTCACGGCGCTGGTTCGGCCTGAAGGATGACCCCCGGCTCAGCCTGCGGCACGAGGACGCCCGCGCCTTTCTCAATCGGCAGCGGGAGAGCTATGATCTTGTTTTTGTTGATGTCTTCAATTCGCATTATTCCGTTCCCTTTCAGATGGGCACTGTGGAGGCGGCAAGGGAACTGCGCCGGGCCGTGGCCCCTGGTGGCGCCCTGCTGATGAATGTGATTTCGGCCGTGGAGGGCCCGGACGGGCGGCTCTTCCGAAGCATTTATCATGCCCTGGCCGCCGCTTTCGCCGAGGTGCGCGTCTATTGCGTGGGCAGACCTGACCGGCCCCGGGAGGTGCAAAATCTGATGCTGCTGGCCTTTCCCGATGCCGGGCGCGTCGCTTCGCCCGCTCCGGTCTTGGCCACGGACCCGCCGGCCGCCGAGACGGAGGCCATGCTGTCGGCGCGCTACGCTCTGCCTGTGCCCGCTGATACGCCCGCGCTCAGCGACGACTTTGCGCCGGTGGAGCGCTATGCCCTGATGCTGCTGCGGCGCTAGTGCCTGCTTGCAAAAGTGGGCCCGCAAGGGTTTTGCGGCGGCGTGGCCGGGTTCATTTGCGAAAAACCGCATTTTTTCGCCAACGATCCCGCAAAAGTTCTTCGCGGAATTTTTGCAATGAGACGCCAAGGGGATGGAGCGGAAAAACGGCTTGCCCGCTCTTTCGCGCAGGCCCGCGGGCGGGGCAGCAATTGCGGTTTGCAACAGCCGCGCATCCGTGTATGCTCAGTGGCGTCATGTCCCGAAACGCTTTCTTCATCCGTCTGCTGCGCCGGCTCGGCCTGCCGCCGCAGAAAGTCGCGCTTGTGCTGTGCGATCTCCTGGCTCTGCTGGGAACCGTGGTCGCGGTTTTTCTGTTGCGCGCGGCTTTTGGCGATCTTGATCCCGTGCTTTACCGCTGGGGCATGCCTCTTTTGCTGCTGGGGCCGGCGTTTGGCGCGAGCCTGGGCCTGTACCGCAGCATCAGCCTGCCGCCGCAGCGCGAGTTGAAAGCCCTCTTTCTCATGACCAGCCTGATGTATGCCCTGATTCTGGCGGCGCTCTTTCTGGCGAAAAGCGGGGATATGTATTCGCGTCTGGTCATTCTGGGCAGCTGGGCCGCCACGGTGTTCACCCTGCCCGCCCTGCGCGGCTTCTGTCGCCGCCGTTTTTCCCGGAGCCGCTGGTGGGGCACGCCCCTGATCATTCTGGATCGCAGCGATATGGGGCGCGACCTCTGGCACTATATTCGCCGTCATCCAGAGCGGGGCCTGACGCCGGTGGAGATTTTTGACCTGCCGGACGACGAGGCGCGCATGCGGGAACTGCTGGCTACCGCGGCGCGTCGTTGCCCCAACGCCATAGCCCTGATTCTGCAAAGGGCGGGGCAGGGTTCGCGTCTGGATTATGTTGCGGAGGCCAGCCGCCATTTCAGCAGTGTGCTGCTGGTGCCTTCCTTCAAGGAGGGCATCAGGACGCACTGGCTGACGCCGTGCGATCTGGGCAACACGATGGGCCTGCTTTTGCGTCAGAACCTGCACGACAAGCGCCGTTTGCGGATGAAGCGCTGCATTGATCTCTTTCTCTGTCTGCTGATTCTGCCGCTGCTGCTGCCGCTGGGGCTGTTGCTGGGGCTGCTGATCCGGCTGGACAGCCCGGGCTCGATTCTGTACCGGCAACGCCGTGTCGGCCAGGGCGGCCGGGCGTTGCATGTTTATAAATTCAGAACAATGGCGACCAATGCCGACGCCGTGCTTGAAGCCATGCTGGCGCGCGATCCGGCCTTGCGCGAAGAGTGGGAGCGCGACCACAAGCTCAAGCGCGACCCGCGGATTACCCGTATGGGCGCTTTTTTGCGCAAAACCAGTCTGGACGAACTGCCGCAACTCATCAATGTGGTCATGGGCGGCATGAGCCTGGTGGGGCCGCGCCCCATTGTGGCCGCGGAGATTGAAAAATACGGCGAAGTCTATGACGAGTACTGCCGCGTCAAACCCGGCATTACCGGCCTGTGGCAGATTTCGGGGCGCAACGACACGAGCTATGGGGAACGGGTGGCCTACGACCATTATTATATCAATAACTGGTCGGTCTGGATGGATTTGTGGATTCTGGGCAGAACCGTGCCTGTGGTGCTTTCGGGCTACGGGGCGTACTGAGCCGCCGGACGGCTTTGCGCCGTCCGCGCCAGCGCCACCTGGCGCGCAAATTCCTGTCTGAAGCGTTCCTCGCTGAAATTTTCTGCATGGCGACGCAGCGCCTGCGGGTCAAAATCCCGTTCCCGGCGTTCAAACTCCACGATAGCGGCTTCCATTGCCTCCACATGCTGTTGGGCGAAAAAAAGACCGGTTATGCCGTCCAGCACTGTTTCCGTGGCTCCGCCCCGGCCGTAAGCCAGCACGGGAACGCCGGAAGCGGCCGCTTCCAGGGGAACTATCCCGAAATCTTCTTCGGCCGGGAAAAGCAGGGCGCGGCTGCGCGTCAGCAAATCCGCCACGGTGGCGTCGTCCTGCCGGCCCACAAAACGAACGCAGGGCGCGGCCTCGGCCCGCAGGGCTCTCAGGCTTTCGCCCTCGCCCACGACCACCAGCGGCCGGTTCAGGCGCGAGCAGGCCTTGACCGCCAGATCCACCCGCTTGTAATGCGTCAGCCGGCCAAGGCAAAGGTAGAAATCGCCGCCTGTCTGTTGCCGCGCGGTAAAGGCCGCGATGTTCACCGGCGGGTGCACCACGGCCGCCTCACGCTGCCAGTGCTTGCGAATGCGCCGGGCCACAAAATGTGAATTGGCGACAAAATGATCCACACGGAAAGAACTGAGCAGATCCCAGCGGCGCAGGCCCGGCAGCAGGAGGCGCATGCCCAGACGGGTCAGCGGCCCGACCGACGCCATGTAGCCGGGCCAACTGTCCCAGATATAGCGCATGGGCGTGTGGCAGTAGCAGACATGCAGGCTGTCCGCACGGGTGATCACGCCCTTGGCCGGGCCGGATTCGCTGGAAATGACCAGATCGTAGCCCGTGAGGTCAAGTTGTTCCAGCGCCAGCGGCATAAGCGGGAGGTAGCGCTGGTAGTGTTTTTTGCTGCCGGGCAGGCGGTGGATGAACGTGGTTTCAATGTGGTGTCTGGCGATGTTCGGCGAAATGGCCGCTTTGTCCAGAACATGCGTGAAAATGTCAGCCTGGGGATACATGCGGCAAAGCGCCTCCAGAACGCGCTCTCCGCCGGCCATGCCGACAAGCCAGTAATGGACAAGGGCCACGCGCATGTCAGGCTCCGGGTCTGTCGCCGATGGCCGCGGTGATCTGGGCCTCGGCGGCCAGTTTGCCGTCCACGAAGGCGCGGGCTTCCATCTTGCAGAGTTTGAGCTTCATGCGCATATCAGAGCATTCCAGATCCAGCCGGTCGCCGGGAACCACCTGACGGCGAAACTTTACGCCATCCAGGCCGGTGAAGAGGAAGAGCTTGTCCGTGAGGTCGCCCATGCCCGCCGCGGCCAGCAGGCCGCCGGTCTGGGCCAGGGCCTCCAGAATCAGCACGCCGGGCATGATGGGCGCGCCGGGAAAGTGCCCCTGGAAAAAAGGCTCGTTGACGCTGACGTTTTTATAGGCCCTGATATGCGATCCCGGCACGCATTCCACCACCCGATCCACCAGCAGAAAGGGATAGCGGTGGGGCAGAATGCTCAAAATGCGCTGGATGTCCATCTGTATGCTTTGGGCTGGGGTATTCTGCATATCTTCTCCCTGGCGCGCGGCGCCCGTGAAAGGGTAGAAAAAAACCCCCCGCCCCGTCCAGGGTCGAGAGGCTTTTTGCGTGGGCGAAAAACCGGCCTTTACTTTTTCTTTTCGTCTTTCTTGACACCGCCGGCCTTGTACAGCTTGTTCACTTCGGCCAGCACGTCCTGGGTCAGATCCATGGACTGATCAGCGTACAGTACGCCGCCGGCCGTCACGTCCACCACAAAGTTGAAGCCCTTGGCGCGGGCCACTTCATAGGTGGCGCTGAACACCAGCGTCACCATATCCTGACGCAGCTTGACTTCGTCCTGCTCCACCTTGCGCAGAAAATTGCGGGTTTTTTGATCCAGTTCCTGCTTGGAGCGGATGAAGGCCAGTTTCTTTTCCTCGCTGGCCTTGGGGTTCTTCAGGTCTTCGGCCTTTTTCTTCAGCGCCTCCCCCTGTTTTTCCAGGCTCTGGCGCTCCTTGCCGTATTTGGATTCCATTTGCTTTTTGGCGGCCTGGGCGGGTTCGCTCTGGGTCGCCACGGTCTGCATGTCAACCACGCCGATTTTGACGGCGGGCGCGGCATTTTCATCGGCGGCGAAAGCTGCGCCGACCATCAAAAGGCATGCCGCAAGGGCCATCAACACAACATTACGCATGAAAGTTCTCCTTCCCCAACTTGCTGAAATTTATGTCGCCTTTGCGGAACAGGTATGATCCACGCGCCGTAAGAAGCTCGTCTGCAAAAAAAGCTCCGGACAGGAACGTCGCCGCTGTGAAAGCGGCGCAAAAAAGCCCGGTCCGCTTGTTGCGCGCGGCATTGCAAAAGGCGCGGCGCAACAGTGAAATACCCGACTTCACATAGCACCGGGGCCGGTGGGCGTCAAGAAATTCTGCGCGGTTTGGCGTTTGAGAAGGCGATCTTTATAGGCCAGGATGCCCTCAGCCAGACCTTCGGCCAGGGCGTGACGGTATTTGGGGTTGTTCAGGTTGCGCGCTTCGGCCTGATTGGTGCAGTAGCCAAGCTCCACCAGCACCGCGGGCATCTGCGCTCCGAGCAGCACATGGAAGGGCGCGGCCTTGACGCCGTTGTTTCTGGCCGCGAACTCGCGTCGCTTCAGGCGGAATATGGAGAGGCGCTGAATATCCGCAGCCAGACGGCGCGACTCCTCCACGCGGGCGTTGAGCATGACATCGGCCAGCATGTTCTGCATGTCGCCAAGGCGGCGGTCACTGCCGGCATTTTCCAGAGCGGCCACGCGCGCCGCCTGCGGATTGCTGGCCAGATCCAGATAATAGGTTTCCAGACCGCTGACCCGCTGGTCTTCACTGGCGTTGACATGCACCGAGACAAAAAGATCGGCGCGCGCCGCGTTGGCCTTGCGGGTGCGTTCGCTCAGAGAAACGGCAATGTCGCGCGTGCGGCTGTAAACGACCTCCAGGCCGTTGGCCTCCAGAAGGCGGCCCAGTCGCATGGCCACATCCAGGGTGATCAGGCGTTCCAGTATGCCGTTGTGAGTGGCGCCCGGATCCCGGCCGCCGTGGCCGGCGTCAATGAATACCGTATGGACGGTCAGACCGAGCTGGCTGGCCATATTGCTGACCTGACGGCTTTTGATGGCGGCCTTGCCGGCGCGGGGAGACGCGTCGTCGTCCCCTCCGGTGGCGGCGAAAGCCGCCGCGGCCCCGCCCTTGCGCGGAAGCGACGCCTTGCCGGCAGCCACGCTGAGGATGATGCGGCAGGGATCGTCCTCGGTGCGGGCGTCGAAACGCCGCACTTCCCGAAAATCGAATTGCAGGCAGGCCCCGCCTTCCTTGCGGTCGCGCACGCGCACGGCCTGCAGAAGGCTGCCGCGCACTGTGACGCCCTTGCGCACGTCACTGACCACGGCGGCGTCTTCCAGGTCAAGATACAGGCGGGCGGGAGCCCCCTTCTGCGCTTTGACCAGACGGGTGGAGTAGCGGGCCGGGCCGCTCATTTCCAGTACGATTTCCACGCTGTTCTTGTTCAGGGAGTCCCAGGAGAGCACCTGAAGTTCCGGCTTTTCCAGGCGGATCAGCGTGGAGGCCGCTCGCGTCTGCCCGCCGCCCGGCGCGGTCGCGTTTTTGCCCGCCTGTTCGCCGCTCCACCGCGCCCGCAGGGCGCGCGCCTCGACGGCCATGTCGCCGCGCGGATGGCTGGCGGCAATTTCGTCCAGCAAAGCCAAGCCTTCAGCCGCCTTGCCCAGATGCTCCGCCTGAATGCGGGCCGCGCGCAACAGGGCGTCGTCGGCCAGGGCGCTCTGGGGAAATTCCCGGGGCAGCGTCAAATAAAGCTTCAGGGCGCGCCGGTAATCATCCGCCAGATGGGAACAGTCGGCCAGGGCCTCCTGACACGCGGCGGAGCGGAACAGCGCGCCGGGGGCCACAGCCCAGCTTTTGCGGCATTCATAAATCCGCTGAAATTCCGTCTGCAGCTCCTCCCACGGCTGTCGCCAGCAGGATTTGACCTTGTCGGCCCTGAGGGCGTCCATGCGGGCCTTGGCCGCGCGATAGCGGGGCAGCAGCCTGGCTTCCGGCGCTGAAGGGGATGAAGCGCGACCATCGCGCGCGGCGGACGCCGTCAAGGCGGCTGGGGCCGGGGGTTGATCCTCCACTGCCTCTTTTCTGTCCGCCGCCGCCACCTGGCGGGCCTCCGGCGCGGTGCGGCCGCTGGCCGAAGCCTTGAGCGCCTTTTCCAGCGCGAGGGCTTCAGGCAGCATATCGCCTTTGGCGTACTGGCTCTTGATGCGCGCCAGCAGGGCCAGCGCGCCCTTGTCATCCTTGAGCCAGGCCGCGCGCATTCTTGCCGCCCGGAACAGGGCGTCGTCGGCCAGACGGCTGTCCGCATGGCGCAAGGCCAGCGATTCATAACATTCTATGGCCTTGCGGGCGTCGCTTTTGGCAAAGGAACGCCTTGCAAGTTCCTCCAGGCTTTCGGCGGCGCGAAACAGGGCCGCCGGACGGTTGGGCCAGGCCGGATCCGTGTCGTAAATGGCCCGAAATTCCGTGGCCAGTTTTTCCCAGGGTTCACGCAGATGGCCTTTTTTATCGTCCAGCTTGAGGCTGGTGATGTCCGCCTTGGCGGCGGCGTAGCGTTTTTCCGTGGGCGGCAGGGCGCTGTAGCCCGCGTCATAGCAGCAGATGATCAGCAGGCAGAGCGCCAGCAAAAAAGCCAGCGGCGGCGCGAGACGCCTGAGAACGGCTTTGTCCGTTTGTTTCTGTCGTTTGTTTTTTCCGGCCACGGTGTTGTCCTGTTCAATATTCCGGCCCGCTTCAGTCGGTTTGCTGACGCCAGTTCAACCGGCATATATGTGCTATCGGCTGTCCGGCGCGACTCTTAAGGGGCGAGAAACGCCGCGGCATGGGCAAAACATGCCGGGCTCCCGGCTGCGAGGCTTTTTGCAGATTTCATGCCATAAAAATCCTTCTCGAAATTGGGGAGCCGGTTGCGGGCTTTTCAGACTCAGGCCCTCTCAATGGGCTGTAGGTCAGGGGAGCTGCTTGTGTTCCGCCATAATTATCGTCAAAAACGGCCTGAAGCGAGCGTGGGAAACTGGCGCGCGGCGCGCAGAAGATTTGCCGGCCGGCAAAGCAAAAGCGCCGGTCGTTGTTCAGCAGAACTCACGCCCGGCGCTTCAGGGTTCAACGGCGTTGTCAGCCGCCGGTTCCAGAGCGTCCTGACTTGCAAAATACCCTAAAAGAACTGGCCCATGCTGAATTCCAGCCTTCCGGATTCCATTTCCTTGTCGTAGTCCTGCACCAGGGGGACGCCGTAGGCGATGCGCAGATCGCCCATGGGCGAACGCCAGCGCAGTTCCAGACCCGCGGATGCCACCAGGTATTTATCCAGATCGTTGCCCATGGTTTTACTGTCAATGTTGAAGCCGCCGTCAAAGAAGGGCACCAGGGCCAGGCCCATGTCTTTCTGGAAAGTCCAGATGTATTCCACGTTGAGCACGCCCATGCGGTCGCCGCCGATCTGTTCGCCGGCGTACTTGTAATCGCGGGGGGAAAGGTCGGAGTAGGAATAGCCCCGGATGGTATCCATGCCGCCCAGCCAGAAACGTTCAAATACCGGCACGGGGTCATCGGTGTTCTGAAAGACGCCGCCCAGACGGGTGCGCACATGGAAGGTATTCTGGGGGTTGACTGACCAGAATGCCTGCCAGTCGGCCACGGCCTTGATGAAGTTGTCCGTGCCGCCCAGGCCGCCGCCGCCGTATTCCGCCCAGAGGCGGGTAATGGTGCCCTTGGTGGGGCGGTCTTTGGCGTCGGTGGTGTCGCGCAGGATGCGGCCCGAGACGGCGCTGGTCCAGTTTACGCCCTTGTAGTCGCTGATATAGGGCGAGGCGTTGTGCTCCACGTCATAAAGTTCATAGCGCTCCAGGCGGTAGGCCAGACCAGCGGAGGTGTATTCGCCGATGGGATAGGAGGCGCGGATGGTGTCGCCGATGGTGTCTTTGGTAAAGTCGTCCCAATAGTCATGGGTGTAGTAAAGATCGTTGCCTACGGACAGGTCTGTGTCGTAAACGCGGGGGTTGGTGAACGACAGCATGCCGGTGGTGCGCCGCCAGGAGAAAAAGCCCTGCAACTGGAGCCAGTACCCCCGGCCAAAGAGGTTGCGCTCCATGATGGAGGCCGTGACGCCCACGTCATAGTAGGTGGAGTAGCCGATGCCGCCCATGATGGCGCCGGTGTTGGCCTCCTTCACCTTGACCTTGAGATCCACCTCGTCTTCGTTGCCGGTGGGGATCAGTTCCGTATCCAGGGCGGAGAAGTAGCGCAGGCGGTTCAGGCGCTCGCTGGAACGGCGCAGCTTTGCGCCCTCGTACATGTCGCCGTCGCCCAGGCGCATTTCACGCAGGATGACGTTGTCGCGGGTTTTGACGTTGCCTTCCACCGTGAGACGGCGGATGAAGACCTTCTGCTTTTTGTTGATCAGGTAGCCCACGTCCACCTGGGCGCTGCCGTCGTCGGCCTTCATCAGCTTGGTGTCCACCTCGGCAAAGGCGTAGCCGTAGTCGGCATAAAAATCCGTCATGCGTTTGGAGTCTTCCTGCATGACCGTCAGGGAAAAGTACTGGTTGGACTTCTTCCAGTCGTCCATCTGCACGACCTGAAGCATGTTTTCTTCGCTGTCGATGACGTCGCCGGCGAATTTTACGTCGCGCACGCTATAGCGCGGCCCCTCATGCACGGTGAAGGTGATGTAGATGCCGTCCGGCTTGTAGTCCACCTGCGGCGCGGAAACCTGTATATCCACAAAGCCTTCGTTCAGGCCGAAGGCGGCGATGGCGTTGGTGTCGCGCTCCAGATATTCGTCCTTGAGCACGCCGCTGCCCGTGAACCATGAGAAAATGTTGCGGGGCTTGAGCGCCATGTACTTGTCCATGTCGCCCTGGCTCAGCTCCTTGAGGCCGTCTATCTTCACTTCCTTGATGTAGAGCTTGTTGCCCTCGTCCACGGAAATGATCAGCACCGCGCCCCGGCCGCCCTGGCGGTCTTCCAGGCGGTAATTGACCTTGGCCAGGTAGTAGCCTTCCTTGCGGTAAAGCTCGGTGACCTTCTGCAGGTCGTCGGAAAGCATCTGCTCGTTGAGCACGCTGCCGGACTTGGTGCCCATGGCGGCCAGCACGTCTTCCTGGTCGATGTCTTTGGAGCCTTCCACCAGAATATTGTCGATGCGCGGTTTTTCCGCCACGGTGAAGACCAGAACTCCGCCCTCGAGAGATGCCTGAACGTCGCTGAAATAGCCCATATCCCAGATGCGCTTGACTTCCTCGTTAATGGCGTTGGCGTCGGGCTTGTCGCCCTTGTGGATAGTCAGGCGCATGAGCACGGTGTCCGGGTCCATGATTTTCATGCCGCGCACCTGCACGTCAGTCAGACCGCCGGCGGCGGCCGGAGAGTGCATGGGCACAAAGCCGGGTCCGTTGTCGGCCTGCGGGGCGGGGGCCTGCGCTGCGGAACCCAGCATGGCCGAGGCGCGCCCGGCCACGGCCGCGGCGCACTCGCTCAGCGCCACCAGAGAGGCGCGCTCAAAACCGGCGGGCACGGCTTCGCCGTTTTCCACGGGCACCAGGCGGGTGTCCATGTTGAAGCCGTCGCCCAGCTGATTGAAGCTGCCGTAGATGACCAGCCTGGCGCCGGCCTGACGCCCCAGACGGCGGGCCGCGGCCAAGTCTATGGCATTGTTGCCGCTGCGCTCAAACAGGGCGCGGGCCCGGCTCATGGGCACGGCCCTGAGGCCGCTTTGTTCCAACTGGCTGACAATGAGCTGCGGCACATCGCGGGAGGCGTTGGGCATGTCCGGCCCGGCATTGACCTGAAAGGGCAGAACCAGCACCAGCGGTTGCCCGGCCCCGGCCGCCGCGGCGTTCTGGGCGGGCAGCGCCTGGGCGGCGCAGGCCAGGACCACAAGGCACACGGCCCTGAGCAGCATATTATGCAAAAGACTTCTCATACAGAGCCCCCGCTCTAAGTTCCAGGCCGCGGTCCATTCTGGCGGCCAAGTCCGAATTATGCGTCACCACCACCAGGGTCATGCCCAGCTCGCGGTTGAGTTCATTCAGCATTTCCCCCACCTGTGCGCCGGTGGCTTCATCCAGATTGCCGGTAGGTTCATCGGCCAGAAGAACGCGCGGCCGCAGCAGAACCGCGCGGGCTATGGCCACCCGCTGGCGCTCGCCGCCGGACAGGGTGGCTATTTTGCTGTCCGCGCGGTCGGCCAGACCGACCCGTTTCAGCATGGCGCGGGCCTCGGGCAGCACGGCGGCGCGGCGCGCGCCGCCGATGACGGCCGGCATTGCCACGTTTTCCAGCGCCGAAAATTCCGGCAAAAGGTGGTGGAACTGAAAAACGAAGCCCAGGGTTTGATTGCGGAAAGCGGCTTTCTGATCCGGGCTCATCAGCGCCATATCCCGGCCGTCAAAGGCCACAACGCCAGTGCTTGGAGTATCAAGAGCACCCATAAGATGCAAGAGGGTGGACTTGCCTGAACCGGAAGCCCCCACAATGGCCAGGGCTTCTCCCTCTTTCACGATCAGGTTGATATTCTTAAAAATTTCGAGATTTTCTCCAGGCCCGGAAAATCTTTTTCCCACGTCAGAAAATTTATAGAGTTCGGACATAATTATTCGTAGCGCAGAGCTTCGGCCGGTTCCAGGCGGGCGGCCTGGCGCGCCGGATAAAGAGTGGCCAGAAAACAGAGCAGCATGGCGCTGGCCCCAATGATGAGCACATCGGAAACTGTGATGATGATGGGCAGGTGGTCAAGGGTGTAGACGTTTTCCGGCAGCTTGATGAACTGGTAGCGTTTGAGCAGCCAGCCCAGGCCCAGGCCGAAGGCGTAACCCAGCAGTGTGCCGATGACGCCGATGATGGCGCCCTGCAGCATGAAAATGCGGCGAATCATGCCGCGCGTGGCCCCCATGGACATCATGATGGCGATGTCGCGCGTTTTTTCCATGACCAGCATGACCAGGGTGGCGACAATGGAGAAGGAGCCGATCAGCACCACCATGGTCAGAAGAATGAACATGCCCACCTTCTCCAGCTTGAGGGCCGCGAACAGGTTGGCGTTCATCTCCATCCAGGTGCGCACATAAAAGGGCGAAGACAATTCGACGGCCAGGCGCGCGGCAACCTCGTCAGCCTTGAAAACATCCCTGACCGTGATTTCAATGCCGGACAGGAAGCCCGCGGGCAGGCCCAGCACATCGCGCGCGGCCGCCAGGGTGACGAAGGCCAGGGACGAATCGTACTCAAACATGCCGGTTTTGAATACGCCGACCACCTCGAAAGGACGGATGCGGGGGGAATAGCCCGATGCGCCTTTCTGCCCCGATGGCGAGAGCAGGTTGACCCGGCTGCCCGCGACAAGGCCCAGGCGGCGGGCCAGCTCTTCGCCGATGATGATGCCCGGCGCGCCCTCCTTTTGCAGGGCCTGAACCGAGCCGGAGCGCATCTGGTGCAGGAGGGAGAGCACATCGGGCGCGCTGGCCGGGTCAATGCCGCGCAGCACCACGCCCTTGACCCCGCCGCCCGCGGAAAGCATCACTTCCGTATAAATGAAGGGGGTTGCGCCGGTGACGCCCTCCACCGCGCGAATCCGTCGCGCAAGCTCCGGGTTGTGCTCAAAGGCCGAGGGCACATACGACATGACGATGCCGTGGGCATTGGCGCCCAGAATCTTGTCGCGCATGTCGGTGGTCAGGCCGTTGTAAACGCCCAGCACCACCACCAGGGCGCCCACGCCAATGGCTACCCCCAGAATGGACATCAGGGATATGACATAGATAAAAGTCTGCTTGCGCCGCGAAAAAAGGTAGCGCAGGGCCACAAAGAGTTCAAAAGACATTTGCGGCATTCTGGCCCAGCTTGACCTGAGATTCAAGACTTTTTTTAGATACTTTCGCCATGGCAAATGGGCAAGGCGCTCCATTGCGGATTGGCCCGCAAAGGCGCGCGCTTCATGCGCGTTGCCGCATGGTGAAAGGAAGGCGTTGTTCGGCTTCGGCGTTGCGAAAAGCAACGGCAATCCGCTTAGGCTCAAACCTCATTAAAAAGGACGTTATGGGTTTTGCTTGTCGGTAAAGGGATATTTTTCCGCTCGCCGCCCCAAGCGGAGTCAAGGACGGGGCTGTCGCCACAAGAATCCAAAAAAACAGAAATTTTTTGCGCGGCTGCACCTGACCGACAAAAATCGTCCAGTGACGCGGCCAGCGCCAAAAAAGCCGTTTTCGACGGATGGTTGCGGCGGAACACAAGCGGCAACACCCCTGACCAACAGCTCAGTAATAGACTCTGGCTCTAGAACTCCGGTCGCAGCAGGGGGAAGAGAATCACCTCGCGGATGGAAGCCGAATCCGTAAGCAGCATGACCAGGCGGTCAATGCCCACGCCCTGGCCGGCGGCCGGGGGCATGCCGTATTCCAGGGCGCGCAGGTAGTCTTCGTCCATGCTGTGCGCCTCGTCGTCGCCGGCCTCCCGTTCGCGCACCTGCTCTTCAAAGCGCAGGCGCTGATCCACGGGATCGTTGAGCTCGGAAAAGGCGTTGGACAGCTCGCGCCCTGTGATGAACAGCTCGAAGCGGTCGGTGATCTCCGGTCGCTGGTCGTTGCGGCGGGAAAGGGGCGAAATTTCCGTGGGGTAATGGTAAATGAAGTGCGGCTGGATCAGCTTGCCTTCCACATCCAGATCAAACAGCTTGGCCTGAAGCTTTTGCAGGCTTTCGCTGTCGGCGGCCTTTTCGCCGCGTTCACGGATATAGTTGCGCACTTTGTTGTAATCATTATAAAAATCTGGCAAATGCCCGCCTATTTCCGTCAGGGAGTCATAAAAGCTGAGGCGCTTCCAATGGCCGGGCGTGAGGTCGATTTCCTGTCCCTGATAGGGCACCACCGTGGAGCCGCAGGCAGCCAGGGCCAGGTGGGCGAAAAGCCGTTCCGTGAAGTTCATGAGATCTTCAAAGGTGGCGTAGGCCCAGTAGAACTCGCACATGGTGAATTCGGGATTGTGGCGGGTGTCGATGCCCTCGTTGCGGAAGCTGCGGTTCAGTTCAAAAACCTTTTCAAAGCCGCCCACCAGCAGCCGCTTGAGGTAAAGTTCGGGCGCGATGCGCAAAAAAAGGTCCAGATCCAGGGCGTTATGATGGGTTCTGAAGGGCTTGGCCGTGGCGCCGCCGGCCAGAGGCTGCATGATGGGGGTTTCCACCTCCATGAAGCCGTGATTTTCCATGAAGCGGCGAAATTCGCGCACAATCAGACTGCGCTTGGCAAAAATCTCCCGCGCGCGCGGCGTGACGATGAGGTCCACATAGCGCTGGCGGTAGCGCGTCTCCATGTCTTTGAGACCGTGATACTTTTCGGGCAGGGGCCGCATGGAGCGGGTGATCAGCTTGAGGCTGCGGCAGGCGACGGTCAGTTCGCCGGTCTTGGTGCGGAACAGATGGCCGGAAACGCCGACAATGTCGCCCACATCCAGCTTTTTGACGATCTTGTAGACAGCCTCGTCCAGATGCTCCCGCGAGGCGTAGCACTGAATGCGCCCGCTCTGATCCATGAGGTGAAAAAAAGCCACCTTGCCGAAAGAACGCAGGGAGACTATGCGCCCGGCAAGGGCAAAGACGTCCGCCTGTTTTTCCAGGGCGTCGTCCTCCAGATCGCCGAATTTTTCCAGCACCCATGAAACGGCGTGTTCTTTGCGAAAATCATTGGGGAAAAGGGGCACGCCCGCGTCCAGTATGTCGCACGCCTTGCTGACCCGGTTTTTGATGACCTCGTTGAGATCATCCCGCGCGGCGAAACTTTCCAGCATGGGCATGAAATACGCCGCATGCGAAGACTTGGTGCCCAGCTTGACCACAGGCTTCTTGCTCTTTTCCCGTTTTTCCACAGAATTCCCCCGCTCTGACCCTGCCTTGGCGGCTTGCGGGAACATCTCCGCGCCGTCGTGCCCCGTTGAAGAAAGGAATTTATGCTAGCCCATTCCGGCGGGAGCGTCAAGATTGCCCGGCGGCGGGATGGCGCGCGGCGCGCCGGTCGCGCTTTACGGGCTTGAATTGCGCCCGCTTTTGCGTGTATACAGTTGCTTTCCGCCGGTTATGCAGTTTTTGGGCCGGCCGGCGCTTTTTTGAGGACTGTGCCATGCAGAAATACACCGCCTCCTTTCTCGGTCGGGACTGCCCCGGCGTGGTGGCCTCGGTGAGCCGCATTCTGGGCGAAACGGGCTGCAATATCGTGGAGGTGACCCAGACCATCCTGTCCGGCGAATTTGCGGCCATTTTCGTGGTTCAGGCGCCGGAGGGCCACAGCGCCGGGAAACTGCGCGAACAGCTCGCCGCGGGTCTGGCCGAAGCCCAGGTTGATCTTTCCGTTCTGGTGCGCCCGGCCATTGAGGGGCAGTGGGGGCAAGAGCTCAACTGCGACCCTTTTGTGGTCACCGCCGACGGCCCGGACAAGCCGGGCCTTATCGCGGCCATGAGCCGGGTGTTCGCCCGCCACGGGGTGAACATCGAAAGCCTCAAGGCCATTCTGGGCGAGGGGGGGGCGGATCACGCGCTTTTTGTTTTTGAAGTCATGGTGCCTGAAAGCGTGGACCTGGGCCGCCTGCGCCGTGAACTGGCCTGTGAGGGGCACTCCAGCCACCTGCGCGTGAGCGTGCAGCACCGCGATATTTTCGAGGCCGTTCACCGGGTGAGTTCCTTTTAGGGCGAAGCGCCTTTATTAAAAAATGCGTTATGGTTTTTGTAGCGTCTGCTTTTGCAAGTAGACACCGGGAATTGCCCGTCAGAGAGCAAAATTCATCTTTGCAGCGGCGGGCCGGGCCGATAGCCGGAGACGGCAGCCCGCGCATGCCATACAGGATAGGCCATGCTTTCAGAACGCGAAGTCACCAGCACCCTGAACATGCTCCGCAATGAGCATCTGGACGTGCGCACCGTCACACTCGGCGTGAGCCTGTTTGACTGCGTGAGCCATGATCTGGACCTTTTCATCGCCAATGTGCGGGCCAAGCTGCGCCGCTACGCCTCGCAGCTTGTGGTCGTCTGCGATGAGGTGGGCGACAAGTACGGCATTCCGGTAGTCAACAAGCGCATCAGCGTCAGCCCCATAGCCGTGGTGGGCGCGCCTTTCGGCCCGGACGGCATGGTGCGCGTCTGTCGCGCCCTGGACGAGGCCGCCAAGGAAGCCGGCGTGGATTTTCTGGGCGGCTTCTCGGCCCTGGTGGAAAAGGGCTTCGCCAGGGGCGACCGCGCCCTTATCGAAGCCCTGCCCGACGCGCTGGCCCAGACCGACCGCATCTGTTCCTCCATCAATGTGGCCTCTTCGCGCAGCGGCATCAATATGGACGCTGTGGCCCTGATGGGCGAGCAGATACTCAAGACAGCCCGGGCCACAGCGGAACGCGGCGGCATCGGCTGCGCCAAGCTGGTGGTTTTTGCCAACATTCCGCAGGATGTGCCTTTCATGGCCGGGGCGTATCTGGGGGTTGGCGAACCGGATGTGGTCATCAATGTGGGCGTTTCCGGCCCCGGCGTGGTCAAGAAGGCCATTGACCGGGCTCTGGCCGCCGGGCATAACGAGCAGGGCGGGCGGCTGACCCTTCTGGACATGGCCGAGGTCATCAAGCGCACGGCCTACAAGGTGACCCGCGTGGGCGAAATCATCGGCTCAGAGGTGGCCCGGCGGCTGGGCATTCCCTTTGGCGTGGCCGACCTTTCCCTGGCGCCCACCCCGGCCGTGGGCGACTCTGTGGGCGAGATTTTTCAGAGTCTGGGCCTCTCCAGCATCGGCGCGCCCGGCAGCACCGCCGTGCTGGCCATGCTCAACGACGCGGTGAAAAAGGGCGGGGCCTTCGCGTCTTCCTCGGTGGGCGGTCTTTCCGGGGCCTTCATCCCCGTGTCTGAAGATTCCAGCATTGAGGCCGCCGCCATGTCCGGCCGTCTGAGCATTGAAAAGCTGGAGGCCATGACCAGCGTCTGTTCCGTGGGGCTGGACATGATAGCCATTCCCGGCGACACCCCGGCGGCCACAGTTTCCGGCCTGATCGCCGATGAAATGGCCATCGGCGTGATCAACCACAAGACCACTGCGGTGCGCGTGATTCCCGTGCCCGGCAAGGGCGTGGGCGATGAGGTCTCTTTCGGCGGCCTGCTGGGCAAGGCCGCCATCATTCCGGTGCCCCAGGGCGACGCTTCGGCTTTTATCGGTCTGGGCGGGCGGATACCCGCGCCCATCCACAGCCTGAAAAACTGAAAAAAAGCCTTGCGTCTTCGCTGGCCGGGCGACAGGAAAGCTCAATGGGCCGGGGCCAGAAAGTATTCCCAGATCAGGGTGAGCAGCAGCAGGGAAAGGGAGATGGTCAGAAAGCGGCGTACGGCCCTGGCGCCCACCCTGATGGCCGTGCGGCTGCCCAGCCAGTTGCCCGTCACGGAACCGGCGGTCATGACCAGGGCCAGGGGCCAGAGCACCTTGCCGTGCCAGACGAAGGCCACCACCGCGCCAAAGTTGGAGGCCAGGTTGAGCGCCTTGGATGTGGCCGATGCCTCGATAAGCCCCGCACGCAGTATCCAGTGGAAAGCCAGAATCAGAAAGCTGCCTGTGCCTGGCCCGAAAAAACCGTCATATACGCCGATCAGCAGGCAGACCAGAGGCGCCAGCGCCCAGAAGCGCGCGCCGTCCAGGGGGCGCGGCGCGCATTCCCGCTCCTTTTGGGGCAACAGGGTGGCGCACATGCCCACAGGCAGCAGCCCCACCAGAATCTTGCCCAGAGTTTCCCCTTCCACATACAGCGCCAGAATGGAACCCGCGTAAGCCCCCAGCAGGGAAAAGCCCAGACCGGCCAGGGCCAGACGCCAGAGCACCAGATGGCTGCGGGCGAAGTTACCCAGGGCCACGGCGGTGCCCACGCAGGCGCTGATCTTGTTGGTGCCCAGGGCCAGATGCGGCGGCACGCCGGTCAGCAGCAGGGCGGGCATGGTAATCAGCCCGCCGCCTCCGGCGATGGCGTCGATAAAGCCGCCCAGCAGGGCCGCGCCGGTACAGATCAGAACGGCGCTCAGGCTGAGTGTGAACATGCCCCCTACCACTCCTTGAAAATGACCCAGGCCGCCAGAACAATCAGCGCAAAACCGAGAATGTGGTTCCAGCGCAGGGGTTCATGCAGCCAGAGACTTGAAAAGAGCATGAAGACAGTCAGAGAGATGACCTCCTGAATGGTCTTCAGTTCCGCTGCGGAGAAATGGCCGTACCCGATGCGGTTGGCCGGAACCTGGAGCATGTATTCAAAAAAGGCGATGCCCCAGCTCGAAAGAATGACCAGCGGCAGGGCCAGGCTTTTGTGGCGCAGGTGGCCGTACCAGGCGAAGGTCATGAAAATATTGGAGAGCGTGAGCAGGCCCACGGTAACGAGAGGAACGGGAAGCTGCATGGCCTTTTGCCCCGAACGAAAAAAAACGCCTATGGGAGCATAGGCGTAAATTTTTGGAGCCCTTGACCAGGATTGAACTGGTGACCTCATCCTTACCAAGGATGCACTCTACCGACTGAGCTACAAGGGCGCTATTGACGAAGTGATTTTCTATCCTATCAGGGGCATACCGTCAAGCCTTGCGGGAAAGTTTTTTGCAGGCGGCGCGGCGCTTGCCCTGGCGCGCGCTGCCGCAGACGCGGCCTGGATGGTCTGGCCGGGGGCGCTCTATATTTTCTGGCTGGCCTGGCGCATGGCCCTGGGCGGCGTGGGAAAAAGCGGGAACGGCGGCGGCGCGGGAAAGCCGCTGGGCGTAAGCTGCAATCTGCTCCGGGCTGTGCTGGGCGGCCTGTTGCGGAATGTGTTCCGCCGGCATGGGCGCGCCTCAACCTCTTGCTGGCCGGTCTGCTGGCGGGCAGCGCGGCAGGGATGTTGCCTTAGAACAGCCGCATGTCAGAGCATGTCGCGCATGAAATGCCCTGCGGAGCCGGGCCGGGGATGGCGCCGCCCGGCGTCGGAACCGGTCAGGCGTTGCCGGGGTGGCCCGCCAGCGCGCGGGTCAAAGCCCGGAACAGCGCGCGGGAGGCGTGGGGCGCGGCGACGCCGTTTGCCCTGGCGGCGCGCGCCTCACGCACAAGGCGGCGCAATTCTTCAGCAGCGGGGCTGTCAGCCGCGTTGCGGCCATCGCGCGGGGCGGACGCGCTCTCCAGAAAGTGCCGCAACCGGTTTTCCATATCCGCATCGGGCGCGTTCAGCAGGGTTTCACGCCATTGTTCCGCCAGGTGAAAACGCGCCGTGTCGGCTGACGCGGCCTCCCGTCGCGCCGCCAGAGCCGCGCGCAGGGGTTCGGCGTCGGTTTCGCGCATCAGGCGACCGATATACTGCATCTGCCGGCGGCGGCCCTCATGGTCGCGGATGCGGGCGTGCATGGCCAGAGCTTCGGCCAGCTCCGGCGACAAGTCAAGATCGCGCAGTTCCGCCGGGGCCAGCCGGCTTAATTCCTCCCCCAGTTTCTGAAGCGCCAGGCTTTGGCGTTTTTTGGCCGAACGGCTGGGCGCGTCCTCCCGCTCAGTCTCTCCGTCCTCCCGCCACTGACAGCTTTTTTTGCGTGGCATGTCTGTCGCGCCTTAAAGATAAATGCCCAGAATCACGCCCGCCAGCACCACCGGAGAGATAATGCCGTTGAGCGTGAAAAAGGCGGTGTTCACATGGCGCAGGTCTTGCGGACGCATCAGGCGGTGTTCCAGCAGAAGCAGGGCGGCGATGCCCAGACAGATGACGTGCCACGGCCAGGAGAGCCCCGCCGCCAGGCCCGTCAGCAGCAGAAAGATGGCGGTCATTGCATGCGAGAAGGCCGCCAGGGCCAGGGCGGTGTCCGGCCCGTAGACTGAGGGGACGGAATGCAGATCAAAGGCCAGGTCGAAATCCAGATCCTGAAAGGCGTAATAGATGTCAAAGGCGCTGACCCAGAAGGTGACGGCCAGAAAAAGCGTCACGGGCGAGAGATCCATGCCCGTCGGGTTCACGCTGAGCCAGCCCGCCAGGGGGGCCAGGCCCAGCGTGGCGCCGAGCCAGAAATGGCAGAGAGCGGTGAAGCGCTTGAGCAGGCTGTAGGCTCCCGCAAACAGCAGCGCCGGCACGGCCAGCCAGAGGCAGAGGCTGTTCAGGCAGGCGCAGGCCAGAATGAAAATCAGGGCCATGACGCCGCAGAAGGCCCAGGTCTGCGCCTTGCTGATGGCGCCTGTGACCAGCGGGCGGTCGCAGGTGCGCGGATTGTCGCGGTCAAAGGGCAGATCCGCCAGACGGTTGAAGGCCATGGCAAAAGAGCGCGCGGCCACCATGCCTATGGTCAGAAAAATCAGGCTGCGCATGGGCGGCAGGCCCCTGGCGGCCAGAACGGCCCCGGCCCAGGCATAGGGCAGGGCGAAGATGGAATGCTCGATCTTGATCATCCGACAGATGTCGGCAAATCGTCCGAAAGGCGTGCGCATGCTGCTATCCTCCACAATCGGCGGGGTCGCCGTGCAGCTTGTCCAGAGCGTGGGGCAGGGCGGGCAGCACGGCGGCCAGATTCTCCAGCGCGCCCTTGCGGCTGCCCGGCAGATTGATGATGATGCTTTGGCCCAGTACGCCCGCCACGGCGCGGGAAACGGCGGCGCGCGGCGTTTTGGCCAGACTTGAGGCCATCATGGCCTGACTGAGGCCGGGCAGGGGCATGTCCAGCAGGGCGGCTGTGACCTGGGGCGTTATGTCGCGGGGCGAAAGCCCCGTGCCGCCGGTGGTGCAGATCAGGTCATAGCCCTGGCGCAGGGCCAGATCCGTCAGCAAGGCGCGGAGCGGCGCGGGTTCGTCCGGCAGCAGAAATCCCTGGCTGTGGCAGAGGGGCAGGCGCGCTGCGGTCAGCTCTCTGATGGCCGGCCCGCTCAGATCCTCGCGCAGGCCCCGGGAACCCTTGTCCGAAAGTGTGACCCAGGCCAGCGAATGGCCTTCCTTGCCAATGGTCAGGCAAAGCGCGTCCCGCTCCGGGGCCGCATCGGGCGCGATGTCCGCCAGCGCCGTGAGCAGCGGACAGTCGCGGGCGCGCGCGTCGGGGCCGGCGGACGAGGGCAGCCAGATGTGGCCGGTGACTTTGAGCAGGGCCGTTCCAGCCGCGTCGCGCAGGCAACTGCCCACATGCAGGAAGGGCAGGGGGCGCGACGCGGGGGCCGCAAGGCGGTGCGCGGGCCAGATGCCCGCCCCCGGCAGCTCGGCGGGAAGCAGGGGCAGACAGTCTCCGGCCCGGCAGGGCCGCAATCGCAGGCAGAGATGCATGACGCGCGCTCCGAAAAATGGCCGGCCGTTCCTGGACGGCGCTTGAAAGGAATATTGTAGCCGCAAGCGCAATGGGTTACAAGTCCGGTGGGCGTCGGTCGTTCCGGCGCTTTGCGGGAGCGTTTTTCACGCCTGCAATGCTCCGCCGTCCGCGGCGGATGTGAAAATGCCCTACAGATGTTTGAAGGAGTTGCGCATGTCCACCCGCAGTCAGGATGAGACCCGGAACCTGCATGTTCTCGGCACGGGCCGTCTCCCGAATCTTGAGGGCGGCCCCGGCGTCGGTCTGCTGGAGTCCTTTCCCAACTGTTATCCGGGTCGGCCCTATGTGATCAGCATCAGCTTTCCCGAATTCACCTCCCTCTGCCCGGTGACGGGGCAGCCGGACTTCGGAACCCTCAGCGTGGAATATGTGCCCGACAGGCTTTGTGTGGAATCCAAGAGTTTCAAGCTGTATATGTTCGCGTTCCGCAATCATCAGTCCTTTATGGAAACCATCACCAACACGGTGCTGGATGACCTGCGCGAACTGCTCGCGCCCTGCTGGTGCCGGGTCAAGGGCCTGTTCGCGCCGCGCGGCGGCACGCGCATTCATGTTTTTGCCGAAGAGTTCAAAAACATGCCCGATGAGCAGAACCAGCGCGTGCGCGAAGCCGTGCGGGCCTGGCGGGCGGAAGCTGATCCGCACCGGCCCTGAGCGGTCGTGACCGGACAAACGCGCTGAATATGCCGGGGAATGACAGCCGCCAGAAAGAGCGGGCGACAGCGCCGGGCCGGATGCTGCGCACGGCGGCCCTGCTGGGCGGCTTTACGCTTTTGTCGCGTCTGTTGGGCCTGGTCAGGGATATGGGCATGGCATGGCTGCTGGGCGGCGGGGCGGCGGCTGACGCCCTGGTGGCGGCCATGCGCCTGCCCCATGTGCTGCGTCGCCTGCTGGGGGAGGGCTCGCTGTCCATGACGCTTACCGCCGCTCTGGTGCGCCGCGCCAGCGCCCCGTCGGGAAAAGGCGCGGAGGGCTGGGCGGCGCAATGCGGGATGCTGCGTCCGCTGGCCTCGGCCCTGGCCCTGCGGCTGGGCTTGACCCTGACGGTTCTGACCATGCTGGGGCTGCTGGCCGCTCCCCTGCTGGCGTCTCTGCTGGCCCCCGGTTTTTCCCGGCCGGAAAGCGCGCGGGTGGCGGAATTGCTGCGGATATGCCTGCCGTATCTGCTGACGGCGGGCATGGCCGCTCTGGGCATGGCTTTTCTGAACAGTATGGATGTATTCTGGCTGCCCGCCCTGTCGCCCGCGCTGTTCAATCTGACCATGCTGCTTTTCACGGTCGCGGCCTCGCTGGGTGGCTGGCCGCCCGCGCAGACGCTGGCTCTGGGCATGTGTTGCGGCGGTCTGGTTCAGTGGCTGGCGCAATGGCTGGCCCTGCGCCGTCTGCTGCCCAAAGCGGCTCCGGCGGCGGATGGGCGCGGGGCCGTTGCCGTGGACGCCGGGGGGGGCAGCGCGGGCCGGATTGCCTGGCGCTGTCTGGCGCAGGCGCCGGCCGGCCTGCTGGGGGCCGCCGCGCCGCAACTGGCCATGCTGGCGGCCATGTGCATGGCTTCGGGCCTGGGCCGGGGGCATGTGGCGGCGCTGTATTACGCCGAGCGCCTGCTGGAATTGCCGCTGGGCCTGGTGGGCGTCTGCCTGGGCATGGCCAGTCTGCCGTCCTTGAGCCGTCTGGCGGTGGAGCGGAATTTTGCGGCTTTCGGCGACCAGTTGCGCGCGGCTCTGCGCTGGACCGCGCTGTTCAGCCTGCCCGCCGCCGCGGGGCTTTGGGCTGTGGGGCCGGAGCTGGTGGAGGCCCTGCTGCGGCGCGGGGCCTTTGACGCCCTGGCCGCGCGCGAAGCCGGACAGGCGCTCTGGGCCTATCTGCCGGGCCTGCCCGCCTTCGCGCTCAATCGCAGCCTGCTGGCAGGCTGCAACGCGCTGGGCGCGACGCGCCGCACGGCGGTCAGCGCGTGCTGGGCCGTGGCGGCCACACTTGCGGTCGGGGCCGTGCTGGGCCATAGTCTTCCCACCGCATGGTCGGTCATGGGGCCGGCCCTGGCCGTGAGCCTGGGCCTCTGGCTCCAGACCTGCCTGCTTTGGTTCGGCTTATGCCGGGCGTTGCGTGATCGCGGGCAAAACGCGGGGGCAATGCCCTGGCGAACGCTGTTTCAGCAGGCGTTGGCCGCGTTGGCGGCCGGGCTGGCCGCCTGGGCGGCGCTGGCCGCGCGGGCGGCGTTTCCCGAAGGCTGGTGGGGCGGCGTGTGGAGCGCCCTGGCCCTGGCTGTTGCCGCCGGGCTGGCGGCCTGGCTGCTTTGCCTGGCCGCGCTGGGCAATAAAGACCTGGCCGTCCTGACGGGCCGCCTGCGCGAAATGAAATGAAAAGGAGGGCGCAAGGCCGTCGGCTTTTGCGCGTATGACGCCATATGCCTTACATTACACACGGCACGCGCCGCTGGCTGGCATTGACCGTCTGGGCGGCGGGGCTTCTGCTTTTTCTGCTGCTCGGTCTGTGGAACCTGAACGGCAGCCGCCGGGATGCGGAAAACCGGCTGATCAGCGAGGCCGGGCACCTGGCTTCGCAACTGGCCGCCCTGCTTTCGCTGCCCGCCTGGGAGCTGGATGAACTGACCGCGCGCACCATAGTCATGGCCGTCATGGAAGACGACAGAATTTACGCCGTCAAGGTTCAGACCCGGCAGGGCATGCTGGAAGGCCAGCGTCGCAATTACCAGTGGGAGCCTGTGCCCTGGGATGACGAAATTGCGGAAAATACCGTGCAGGGCATGAATCCGCTCAAAATGGAAGGGCGAACCATCGGCTCGGTGGAAGTGTATCTTTCTCCGCGTCTGAGCGCGGAAGAACAGGGGATGGTGGCCCGGCGCGAGGGCTGGCGCTTCGCTCTGGCGGCGCTGTTCTGTACCGGCGCGCTGCTTCTGCTGCTCTGGCACTGGGGGGATATGGCCCGCCTGCGGCGTTTGCTGGCCAGCAAGACGGACGCCGCTCTGGCCGGAGACAACGACTCCGCGCCGGACAGGATAGTGCTGGGCCTGAGCGCGCCGGCGACTGACGGCGCCGAGGCCCCGGCAGCGGAGGCGCGCCCCGCCGCTTCGCCTGTCAATCCGTCTCTGGGCCGGAATTTCCAGTGCAAACACGCCAACGCCTGGGGGATCACCGCCGGGCTGTTCCGCCAGAGCTTCGCCCACGCGCCTGAGCTTCTGAGCCGCCTGTACGCGGACGGAGAGGTGGCGGGGCTTTGCCATCTGGGGCGTATGCTGGAACTGGCGGCGCCCTGCCTGGGCGCGGTAGGGCTGGAGGAAGCGGCCCGACATATGCAGGCCGCCCTCAATGATCCGCAGTGTGAAACCGCCGCGCTGGCCGTGGAAGCTTGCGCGCGTGCTCTTGAAGACGTGCTGGCGGCGCTGGGCGGAGAAAAATAGGCGCTTTTGCGCAAGGAGTTTGTCATGGGCTTTTTTTCAGCCGTAAAAAAGATATTCGGCGGGTCGCGCCAGGAAGATGTCAGGCCTTCTTCCGATGCCGTGCCGGCGCGGGAGGACGAGGCCGGAGCCGCGCCCGCGAACCTGGCGAAAGGCGCGCCCGAAGCCGCCGCGCCGGGGCCGGCGCGCGCCCCCGCCGGCATTGCCGGAGAGGAAGAGGCGCTGACCGTACGGCTGCGCGAGGCCGAACCCAGGCTCTCGGTCTGGCTGGGCATTATTCTGGAGGGGGTGGAAAGCGCCGGCGACCTGCTCTGGCGGCGGCTGGCCTTTTTGCTGCGCGCTCTGGACGCGCCCCGGGATGAGGTTCGGAACTTTGTGGACGACTTTCGGGCCTGGCTTGAGCGCATGGAATACCATCATGTGGAGGAATTTCGTTCCGAGCTGCAATACCGGCTGGCCCTGGCGCTGGATCTGGAAGATGAGGAGGACGAGCGCAGCCGCCTTTTCCTGAAGATCAGCGAGGGCCTCTCGCGAACCCGTGAGCAGTTTGCGCGCCGCCTGGACACGCTTTTCGCCAGTCACGGCGAGCTGGACGACGCCTTCTGGGAAGAGCTGGAAGAGCTCTTCATCATGGCCGATCTGGGCTATGAACCCTCGCTGGAACTGGTGGAACGCCTCAGAGAACGCGCCCGGCGCGAAAAAGTCACCCGCGCGGAGCAGGCCCGCGAACTGCTGCTGGCCGAACTGGAGGAGATTTTTCGCGCGCCGCGCCGCATTTCGGCCGTCAACCCGCCGGAAGTGGTGCTGATGATCGGCGTCAACGGCGTGGGCAAAACCACCACCATCGCCAAACTGGCCCACCGCGCGCGCATGCAGGGCAAAAAGGTGATGATCGCGGCGGCGGACACCTTCCGCGCGGCGGCCATCGAGCAGTTGCAGGTCTGGGCCGAGCGGACGGGCGCCCTGTTCCATGCCCGTCCCGCGGGTTCGGACCCGGCCTCTGTGGCCTTTGAGGCTATGGACCGGGCGATGAAGGAAGGCGTGGACGTGCTTTTTGTGGATACGGCCGGGCGCTTGCAGACCAAGGTCAATCTGATGGAAGAGCTGACAAAGATTCGGCATGTGCTGGGCAAGAAGCATTCCGGCGCGCCGCATCGCAGCATTCTGGTGCTGGACGCCACCACCGGGCAGAACGCCCTTTCCCAGACCAGGCTGTTCAAGGAGGCCGCCGGGGTGGACGAACTGATTCTGACCAAACTGGACGGCACGGCCAAGGGCGGTGTGGCCATCGCCGTGGCCCTGCAGCACCACCTGCCCATCACCTTTGTGGGGCTGGGCGAAAAAATGGAGGACCTGCGCCCCTTCAACGGCGCGGATTACGCCCGCGCGTTGCTGGGTGAGCCGGCCGCCGGGAACTGATGGCGACGAAACATTGCGGCATATGGGGCTGACGCCCAGGGCGTTTCACGCCTCCATCGAAGCAGCCGCGATTCACTTGCGGCGTTACGCTTTGCTGGGGGCGTGAAGCCTGCGGGTCGGAACATGGGATACTGGCTGGATTTTCAAATGCAACATGCCCAAAACACGTTCCGCTGACGGCGACCGCCGCTGAAGCAAGCATTTTCGTGCCGGCAGGAATACGGCAAGCTGGGGGAGCGCGCTCAAACACATGCCCGGTAAAAAACACAGTGGCGCAGCCAGCGCGAAAAAGGCTGTTTTTGACGGGTACTTGTGGCGGAACACAACCGCCCCCTAACCAACAGCGTAGTAACAGGGTCTGGCTCTAATCCGTCCTGATAACTCCCCCCGGTTCGCGCATCCGGCCAGGACGGCAAAGACGGGTCAGACGCCGCAGATACTGTTTGCGCTTGTCCAGAAAAAATGCCAGGGGCCGTGAAAAGTTGCGCCCCAGCAGGCCATCCACCAGCATCTGGCTGACCTCGCGCTCGCGGGTGAGCACCAACTGGGCGCGGGCCAGCACGCTGCGGTCGGCCTCGGGCATGCCGCGCACCATTTGCCGAAATGCCTCCTGAGCGCGCGGCTGATAAAACCAGAAATACATGAGATCCAGCGCGTTGATGATGAACGCCCGCTCCAGCTCGCGGCCCCTGGCCCCGCCGCGCCCGCCAAGACCGCCGGGCCGGGCCAGGTTGATCAGGGCGTCCTCCTGCGGGAAAAGCAGTTCCAGCCGCGTGTAGCAGGCAAAGAGACTGTTTACCTTGCTTTTGTAGTCCCAGCGGCGCATGCGCAAATTCACCTGGCTGTCGGCATAGCCTTCGATCAGGGCCGCCACCGTATCCGAGGCCATTTTGGAAACCACGGCCGCGCTGGGCACCAGATACACTTCGGGGTTGGCCACGCCCAGCCCCAGCAGCAGCTCAAAGAGCGCGAAATCGTAAAATGACGACACGGGAATGGCCAGGGCGCTGCGAAAGATGTTGCCGATGGCCGCTTCCTTGGGGAAGCCCCGGTAGACGTTATGCGCGAAGATGTAGAAACCGTTGACGATGTTCAGCACCGTGAACACCAGGGTGGGATTGCCGTCCACGGTCACGCCCAGGCCATCCTCCAGCAGCCAGACGCGCACCATGACTTCCAGCAGCAGCACGGAAATGCCGGTGTACATCAGCGAATCGCACAAGCGGCTGATGCTGACCTGCTCTTTCCAGTGAATGAGCGTGTCGCGCGTGGCGCCCTTGGCCGCCAGAACCATTTGCACCACATTGCGCACCCCGGTGATGCCGAACCAGATGAAGGTGCCGAACCAGGCCAGGAACCACCAGTCCTGGGTGTACAGAAAGGAGAAAAAGGCCGGAATGAAGCCCAGCAGCACTTTCAGCCAGTTGCTGACCGCGCTGTTCAGGTAGGGAAAGCCCGGCCGAACCTCGCCGCAGACGCCGCTTTTGCCCAGCAGGTTGTTGCCTGTGACCAGGTTCAGACCGCCCAGATTGGCCACATTGCCGTTATCGCATATCCGGCAGTCTTCGCTGGCGGTTTTCCATTCACGCCGCCGCTCCATGCCCAAATGGCGGCAGCCCGGCAGCATGCGCAGGCGCGCGCCCAGGCGCTGCCAGAAAGAGGGCGTTTCCGGCGTGCGGAAGGTCAGGCGCTCCTCCACCGGCGAAAAAATGGGAATGGGCCGGGTATGCCGCTGCTTGCGCCGCAGTTCGGCCAGCGAACGCCGGGGCAGGGTTTCCTTGAGCACCAGGCCCATGCCGAAAGAGCGGCGACTGGCCGAGCTGGTGCCCAGACGGGACTTGAGCGGAGTATGCCGATAATGTTCCCACAGTTTGGGCACATTGTGCAGAATGTCACGAAACTTGGCCGCGCGGGCGTCGTCGCCCCGCTGCGCCAGACGCCGGAGCATCTGGCGCACTATCTGCTTGACGCGCGGCCCCAGCCCCAGATTCAGGGCGCGCTGCAATTCGCCTATGGCCCCGATCTCGGCCATTTTGCCTTCCATCCAGCCCTTCATGTTGAAGATTTCCAGATGGGTGACGGCGCCGCGACAATCCCAGAGCAGCTCGGTCACATCCTCGACGCTCAGACCGGCGGCGCCGAGCACCAGCCGGTAGCCGGGATTGAGCTCCTGCAGTTCGCGCGCCAGTTCATAGGGCGAAAGCCGCAGCAGCGCGGGCATTTCCTCCGGCGGCGCGGGGCGGTTCAGGTTCGGCAGTTCCGGGTGTTTTTCGGCCGAAAGCCAGTTGTCGTTAATGAAATCCGGGCCAAGATTTTCCAGGCATTCCAGCTCGGCGCGGGCGGCCTCGTCTTCCAGCCCGGCCAGTTTGGCGGCGCGGGCCTTGGCCGCGGGCAGCACATGCCTGTGCAGGCATTCGGCAAGATGCATGTTGGAGGGCTGCCCACGGCCCACAAAACGCAAAAAGGCATCGGCCGTGAGCTCCGGCACGGGCACGCCCCAGCTTTCGGCCAGTTGCGGCCGCTGCGCCTCGTTCCAGGCGGCCAGCACGCGGAGCACCCGCTCACGTCGCCAGTTCAGCACATCCCGTCCCCGCTGCATCATGGAGGCCAGCTTGGGGCTGTGCAGAAATTCCAGAAAATCTTCGTTGGAGCTGAAACCGCGCGGAATCCAGAACAGGCTGGCAAAGCGGTCGTAAAACGGCGTCTGAAATTCCAGACCAATGCGCACGGCGATGCCGGTAATTTCCGCGGCGCGCAGAATTTCCCTGGCCGCTTCCGGGTCCACCCAGCATTCGTAGGCCACGGTCAGGCTGCGCAGGCCCTTGATCCAGGCATCCATGATCAGATGGGTGGGCGTTTTGCGGCCCTTGGTGTTGGCGTCGTAAACATGGTCGTCGAAAGCCAGCTGATTCCAGTCTTCAGGCATTTCCGGCAGGTGATAGCGGGCCAGCATGCGCCGCACCACCCTGGGCGTGCCCTGAACCACACGGCGAAAATCGTGCGCCAGTTTGAGCTGGGTCAGACGCTGGCCGTGCGCGCGCACCATGCCTTTCATGATCTGCATGAGCACGCGGGCCGTGTTCCGGCGCAGAGCCGAATGCGCGCTGTTGAGCACTTCGTCGTAGAGCGTCTGCAAAGCCAGCAGGCGATCCCTGGACTGCGTGCCGCCGGCCTCCAGATTGCGCAGCAGGTTGATGACCGCGTACGCCATGCGAGACACCGGCGAGGCCACCATTTCTTTGATGCCGTGCGGGTGCAGGTTGGGATCAAAGAGACAATCCTCGGAAGCCCCGCAATGGGATTCCAGAATACGGTTGACCAGGGCCAGGATGTCTTTGTCCTGCTTGTCGAAATATATCTCGCTCCAACGTTCCGCCACGCTCCGCTCCTTCTCCGCGCCGCACGCTCCAAGCGTAGCGCGTTGGTATAAGAGTTACCCCGTAGACGGTCCGGCGTCAAATCTTCCAGCGCCTTACGGCTGTGGTGCGCATTTTTGCCCCATTGCCGCACCGACTCGCTTTGCCTTTCCCTTCTTTTGCGAAAAACCGGCGGCCTGTGACGACCAATGCGCGTTGACAGAAATAGGCAAGAAAATGCGAGAATCATAGCTGGTTCAAAAAAATATGACCGTTTAGCATGGCCTCATCCATTTGGAACCAAAACGGAGGATTTCCTGTGAAAACCGCAATGGCATGCATGGTTCTGGCGTTGACCGCCACGACCGCTTTTTTCACGACCGAGGCCCGCGCCGCTGAAACGAACAGGGCGCAGACGATTATCCGCAACGGCGAGCAGGCCGCCATCAGGGGCCCCGCCCAGTTTTTTACCGGCACTGTGCGCATTGACCCCCTGTACCCGGCCAACAACGACATGCGCTCCAGCGGCGGCAGCGTGACTTTTGAGCCAGGCGCGCGCTCCAACTGGCATATTCACCCTGTGGGGCAGGTGTTGATCGTCACCTCCGGCGTGGGGCGGACGCAGGAATGGGGCAAGCCCATCCAGGAAATCCGGCCGGGGGATGTGGTGGTCTGCCCTGTGGGCGTCAAGCACTGGCACGGGGCCGCGCCGAACAGCTCCATGACGCATATCTCCATTTGCGAGGAAAAGGAGCCCGGCAAGGTGGTGGAGTGGATGGAAAAGGTGACGGACGAACAGTACAGCCAGTACAACGGAAAATAAACGACACGGCGAAGTCTTTCATACAGCGGGAGAATCATGATGAGCGACGCAAGAGAAAAGAAAAACCAGGGCATAAGCCGCCGTGGCGTCCTGCGGGCCGCCGCGGCGTTGGCCGCCGCCCCTGTTCTGCTGGGGGGGCTTTCGGGCATGGCGACAGCCGCGGAGGGAAAGACCGTGAGTTCCCGCGGCGTCGGAAAGAAAAGCGCTCTGGATCTGCCGCTGCTGACGCAAAAGCGCACGCTTGGCGGCGGGAAATTCAGCATGCGGGTGTCCGCCCTGGGTTTTGGCGTGATGGGGGCCAACTATAACCGCGGCGTTTCGCCGGACAGAAAAACCATGATCGAGGTGCTGCGCCAGGCCGCCGAACACGGCGTGACGCTTTTTGACACCGCCCAGGTATACGGGCCGCTGACCAATGAGGAGCTGGCCGGAGAAGCTCTGGCGCCATACAAGAACAAGGTGGCCATTACCACCAAGTTCGGCCACAGCATCGTCAATGGCGTTTACCAGACCGGCAAATTGAACAGCCGCCCGGACAATATCCGCAGGGTCGCGGAGGAATCGCTGAAGCGGCTGAAAGTCGATGCCATCGAACTTTTCTACCAGCATCGTTTCGACCCCGAAGTGCCCATCGAAGACGTGGCCGGAACCGTCAAGGATCTCATCCGCGAAGGCAAGGTGAAACGCTTCGGTCTGTGCGAGGTGGGGCCGGAAACCATTCGGCGCGCGCACGCGGAGCAGCCTGTTACCGCCGTCCAGAGCGAATACCATCTGATGTGGCGCGAGCCGGAAAAAGATGTGCTTCCCGTGCTGGAGGAACTGGGCATCGGTTTTGTGCCCTACAGTCCGCTCAACCGGGGATTCCTCGGCGGGGACATGACCGCATACACCCGATTCGATTCCGGCAACGACAATCGCAATACCCTGCCCAGGTTCACGCCCGAAGCTCTGGGAAAAAACCTGATGTTTGTGGAAGTCCTCAATCGTTTCGGTCGTCCCAGGGGCATTACCGGCGCGCAGGCCGCTCTCGGCTGGCTGTTGCGGAAGGACTGGATTGTTCCCATCCCCGGCACAACCAAGCTGGCTCATCTGGAGGAAAACATCAGGGCGGCCAGCCTGGCCGTACGCCCGGAAGAATGGAAAGAGCTTGAGGAGGCGCTCGCCAGGCTGGAAATCGTGGGCGACCGCTACCCCGCCGAACAGCAACGACAGGTTCAGAGAAGTTAGCTGCATGCCTTGTCGCCCCAAAGGGATGCCGAATAGGGGCGCCGGCGGCCCGCTGATCTTCGTGGCGCAGCGGCTTTTTCACTGTTCTGTTCCGCAACAGGATTCAGGAATGCGCTTTCTGTTTTGAGGAAGGATGATTGAAATGAAACGGGAAACAATGAAGGCCGGAGTGCTGGTCGGGCCTCAACGGATTGAAATCAGGGAGACGCCTGTGCCGGAGATGGCTCCGGGCATGTTGAAGATACGGGTTTCAGCCTGTGGCGTGTGCGGCAGCGACGTTCATATGTGGAAGGCGGGCAGGGGCTGGAGCGCGAAGCCCATTGAAAATTTCCATATGGGGCATGAATTCTGCGGCGTGGTTGTCGACCCCGGCGACAGCGATTTTCAGACCGGCGAGCGCGTGACCTTCTGGGCCAACCTGTACTGCGGCGTCTGCGACATGTGCCGGGCGGGCAAGGAACATCTCTGCCGGGATGTGCATGGCGCGAACTACATCGGTTTCGTCTGCAACGGCGGCTATGCGGAGTATTTTGTCGGCAGGGCGAAAAATGCCTACAGACTGCCGGATACAGTGTCTGATGTCGCCGCCGGGCTGATTGACCCACTGATGGTCGCCTATCATGCCGTCAGACAGTCCGGTCTGAAGCTGCACGACAAAGTGCTGGTGGCGGGCAGCGGCATTATCGCCCAACTTGTTGGCGGGTTGGTCAAAAAAGCGGGCGCATCTTTCCTGGCCATGTCGAAAATTGACGACCGGCAGACAGGCAGGGCGCGGGAAATCGGCGATTTCGACGCCTATTTTGACGGGAACGCTCCCAACCGGGCCGCCAGGATGCGGGAGGCCTCCGAGGGCGGATTTGATGTCGTCTTTGAAGCCGTCAGCGCGGGAGAATCGCTTGCCGCCTGCCTGGACGGCGTGAAGCCCGGCGGCGAAATAGTGATGATCGGCAACTCGCTGACGCCCGCGATTCCCTTTGAGCTGAATCGCGCCGTTCTGCATGAAGTTCGCCTGACAGGCAGCGTCTCCTGCACCCGGAAGGAATTTGGGGAAACCATCGACCTCATAGCCAGAGGCGTCATTGACGTTGAAAAATATGTGACCGGCATTCTGCCTCTGGAACGGCTTCAGCATGCCTTTGAGGAGCAGATTTCCCCCGCCGGGCGCGTTCTGAAGACCATTATCAAGCCGTAAGCCCCCAGGCGGCTCACGCCGCGCGGAGCAGCCGGCGCGGCGCGGAAAACGGCCGTGAACGGGGCCGAGCGCCGCGTTTTCGGGCGAATGGCGCAATGCGTTCCGGCAGCGTGTGTGCTGGTGAAGGCCGTTGCCGCCGCCCCGGAAAAAGCGGCCCGGAGCGGCGGCAACAATGATTGTGCAAAGAATTAAATAAATTCGTCCATGCGACCGGCCCTGACCTTTTGCAGCAGGCGTTCGGCCGCGCCTCTCTCGACATCGGGCAGCCCTTCCAGCTTTTCGGCGATCAGCTTTTCCCCCAGCTGCCGGGTATACGGCGTGGCGTAATTGAGCAGAAATTCCATAAACGAGGCTATGGAATTGGGCCCGCACTGGCCCTTCATGCCGCACTCCTGCACCATGGAGAGAAATTCCGGGCCGCTGCGCCCCAGGCGCGGACAGGCCGTGCAGAAGGAGGGCAGATGCCGCGCCTCCTCCAGCAGAAAACGCACAACCTCGTCCACATGGCAATCCTCGCCGATGGGGAAGGGCGCCTTTTCGCCAGGGGCCTCGTGCCAGCTCTCGTAGGGATTGGCGACGCTGCCCGTGAGCAGCTGCGAACAGCCCGCGTTGCAGCCGTTACGCCAGAGACCGGCGGGCTCTCTGGTGGTCAGCACAATGCCGGTATAGGGCACGGCCAGCCGCGTGATGGCCACGCAGCGCAGGTAGTCGGCATCGCTCAGGGGATAGGGCGTCTCAAAAGAGCTGCCGGGCACGGGGCGCAGCCGGTGCATGCTCACAGTGCGGCTGCCCGCGTCATAGACGCGCGCCAGATGCGCGCTGTGCAGCATGACGGCCAGCAGATCATACCGCCAGGGCCCCAGGCCCAGCAGCAGGCCCAGGCCCACATCTTCCACACCCGCCCGCAAGGCCGTGTCAGGGGCGTTCAGACGGGCCAGATAGTCGCTTTTGGGCCCGCTCACATGCGCGGCGCGATAGGCGGCCTCGTGATAGGTGTCCTGATAAATCAGCGCGGTTCCCACGCCGGCGCTCTGAAGAACGGCGTAATCGTCGGCCTTCAGCGGCCCAACATTGACGTTGACCCGGCGGATTTCGCCCATGCCGTCAAAAACGGTATAGAGAATGCCAACGGCTTCTTCCAGATATTCCACATCCGCATTGGGCAACTGGCCGCTGACCAGAACGATCCGTTTGTGGCCCTGGCGGATCAGCTTGCGGCCGGCCTCGCGCATTTCCGGCGGGGTCATGTACTTGCGCGCCACAGTGGTGTTGTCGCGACGGTTGGCGCAGTACAGGCATTCACTGCCGCAGTGGTTGGAGATATGCAACGGCGCGGAAAGCACGATACGGTCGCCGTAGACCTTCTGCTTGACCTGATCCGCCGTGCGCATCAGCAGGTCGCGCTGCTCAGGGTCACTGACCAGCATCAGCGCGGCGGCCTCCTGAACGCTCAGCGCCTCCAGCGCCAGCGATTTGTTCAGAATATCCCGCAATTCGGCGTCGTCCGGCGGGTTTTCGCGGCTCAGGGCGGTATTGATTGCTTGGCAGTCCAACCAGGGGGGCAATGTATCCGTGGGCATGCTGACCATCCTCGCAGGCAGAAATGAAAAAAGACGGCGCGGCGGATAGCCGGCCTTCCTCATGTGCGCAAAAATCATAGCATGAGGCGGGAGAAAAGACTAGTTATTTATTTCACAGCATGCCGCGCCCACCAGGCTCTTGCCGGATGCGCGGCATGGCTCTACACTGCGAAACGGCAAACAGCCCGCGCTTGTTCTGATTGCCAAGGAGTAACGCTGATGTTCCGCCCCTACCGCCGCCTTCTTGCCGCCTGGCTGTGGCTGCTCGCCGCCCTTGCTGCCGCCCCTCTGGCCGCCATCGCGGCCCCGGGCGCTCCCGCCTCTCCGCCGGAGCGCAATCCCCCCCAAAGCGCGCCCGCCGGCGCGCTGCGCGTGACCCTGCTGCTGGAACACGACGGCGCGCAACCCTGGACCGACCTGCTGCGCGCCGGCCTGGCCCGGGCCGAACGGGAATTGGCTGTTCTGGCCGCCGTGCGCGTTCTTCCGCCGGGCAGCGATCAGCAGGGGGCTTTCCGCCAGGCCGCGCGCGAGTCTGATCTGGTGCTGGCGGCCTCTGACCGGCTGCATGAGGTTTTGCGCAACAATGCCGCCAACTTCCGCCGAACCATGTTCGGCTGCATTGACGCCGGCGTGCGCGCGCCCAACATCATGTCCGTCACCTTCGCCGACGAGCAGGCGGCCTATCTGGCCGGGGCGGCGGCGGCCATGCTCACCAGCCGAACCAGCCTGCCCGGCGTCAACGCGGCAAGGGTCATCGGCTGGCTTTCCGGCGAAGACACGCCCGCCCTGCGCTCCCAGTTCCACGGCTTCAGCGAGGGCGCGCGCCTTGTGGACCCGCAAATCCGGGTCATCAACGCCGTGGCCGGCTCCTTCACCGATGCCGAGGCCGCCCGCCGCGAGGCGCGCCGCCTGCTGGAACAGGGCGCGGACGTTCTGGCCCTGGCCGCCGGCGCGGGCAACCCCGGCGCTCTGGCGGAAGCGCGGGAGCGCGGCATTTATATAATTGGTCTGGATACGGATCAGGCCGCAATCATGCCCGGCCGCGTGCTGACGTCCATCCTCAAGCGGGCGGACAAGGCCGTGTATGAAATCGTCGCTTCCGCGGCCAGGGGAAACTTTCAGGGAAAAACAATCCTCACCTATGACCTGCGCAATGGCGGGGTTGACATCGCCAGCCTGGCCCCCTTTCTGAGCGCGGCGGGCAAAAACGCGCCGCCCGATCTGGAACGCCGCCTCCGGGAGCTGCGCGCGGAGTTGCTGAACGGCTCCATCCGCCTCAAGTCCTTGCGGGCCCGCACCCTCTGCGATTGTCTCTAGCGCGCCGCTTCGCGCGTGCGGCATTTTGGGGGTGCTGTCCCAGACTCAGGGCGCACCCTCGGGAAGAGGGCGCGCCCTTTGACAATCAGCGGGAAAGCCCCTGGGAGCGTCAGGAGTTTTTCATCTCCTGAATCAATCCTGTAAGGGATTGCGCCTGAGCGACCAGGTCT